>JBCBLJ010000316.1:0-8699 GCA_038520195.1 Planctomycetota bacterium | reverse complement strand
GTCCGATTTCGATTGTCGGTCAGGCTCTCGCACATGATCGCGACACCTCCGGGGCCATAGCCTTCGTAAACAACCTCTTCGACTTTCCCGCCGCCGAGTTCGCCGGTGCCCCGTTTGATCGCCCGCGCGATGTTGTCTTTGGGCATGCTGACGGCTTTCGCGTCGTCGATCGCTTTCCTCAGTTTGAAGTTAGCGGCCGGGTCTCCGCCGCCCGATTGAGCCGCGATGATGATCGCTTTGCTCAACTTGCTCCAAAGTTTTCCACGGGCGGCATCCACGCGACCTTTTCGGTGTTGGATGTTGGCCCATTTGGAGTGTCCTGCCATGGCGTTGCTCGGAATGATCTAACGGAGGCGAGAGTTAACGCGGTTTGCGTTTGGAAAGTTTCCGATTGGTTGACTTCTTCGCGCTTGATTGCGAAGTCGATTTTTTCGCGGGTTTCTTGGCGGTCTTTGCGGCGGCGGGTTTTTTGGCCGTCTTCTTTTTCGTCGATTTCGAGGGCACCTTCTTCACGTCCGCCTTCTTGGTGGTTTTCTTGGTGGCCTTTTTTACGGCGGTCTTTTTGGGCGGCGGTGTCTTTTCGGCCGCCTTCTTTTTAGGTGCCTTTTTCGGAGCGACTGCTTTCTCGACCGGCTTCTTCTTGACGGGCTCGGATTTCGGCGACGGCTTCGCGGCCTTTGGTTCGACCGGAGCCTTCGCCGGCGGTTTTGGCTTCGTCATCGCCTTCTTGGCGGTCGACTTGTCCTGTTTCGCGGCCTCGACGGCTGCTTCAGCTTCCGCGGCAGCTGCCGCTTTTTCATCGCGGCGGCGTTTCTTGACTCGACGAATGGCTGCCTTCTTGCTGGCTTCCCATTCGTCGTAACGTTCGGACGAACCCTTGGCGACGGCGTCCAGCAATCCGCGTGCGGTCTTGTTCTTGGAATCCAACATCAATTCGACGCCGGCTTCGTGCAGCAATGCCGAAAATTCAACGCCCTTGTTCTTGGGGATCGCTCGTTCCAGCCCGGGTACCTTGCCCGCCGCCGCCTCGGCTTGGCTCGCGATTCCCGTCGAAAGCATGACAACCATGCCGGCGTAGTCGAGAGGAATCGAATGCCCGCCCAGGCCATGCTGAATCGTGTAGCTGAGCACGAAGGGCGTCATCGGATCCATGGCTTCAAATTTCCCGACCGCCTTGCCGAGATTCTCTTTCTTGAGATTGTCCAAATCGAAGGCATAGAACTCCTCGAAGACCGCCTGAAGGATCTCCTTCAGTCTTCGCGCGGTCTTGGCGGGCTCGGGCATTCCCGAAAGGACTTGGGTAAGTTCGCTCACCGTTGTGACGCGGACTTCGTTCCAATCGTAAAACTCCTGCTCGCACTTGGCGAATCCCTCATCCGCCAAGTCCACCGGTGCGTCCTGAAGCAGGCAGGCATAGAGCAGGTGTTCGAGCAGAGGACGCGAGGGCTGAGACGGCGGCAGCGTGTACTTCTTTTTCAGTTCGCTGTGCAGCTTCGTGATCAGCTTGGCTCGATTGCTTGTTGCCATGTTCTTGGAATTGGGCGGGATTGAGTCGGTCGACGATCGAACGGAAGTCGATGCAGTCTTATCGGTGAGGTTCGTCTTGGTAGGGCTAGCTTGAAAGAATCAATGACTTTCGGAGTCGCCGACCTCATCGGGCGGCGCGAAAGTCGGTGGCGAAATCGACTCGGGGTCTTGATCCTGCTCACCCGAATCCACCTCCTGCTCGCGACGGATTTTGTTCAACAGCTCGCCGACGACCATCGCATTCTCGGCGCCCCGATTGAGCTCGAACTGCAGTCGAGGTGTGTAGCGAGTGTCGATTCGTTTCGCGATCTTGGCCTGCAGGAATCCGGCCGAGTTCTGTAGTCCGCGAAGCGACAGCGTCTTTTGTTTCTCGTCTCCCATGACGCTGACGGAGACCGTGGCCTCGCGCATGTCGGGCGTCACTTCGACACCGATCACCGTGACATCCTTCACACGCGGATCGCGGATCTCAGTGAGGATCGCCGAGGCGACGACCTCGCGGATCGCTTCGGCGGCTTTCAAAAGACGGCGTTGGGTCACGTTAGGTGGGTCGAACTGCGGGGGAGAGAAGACGAGAGGGCGGCGCGTGCGACGCCGATTCAATCGAGCGTGCGCGCGACTTCTTCGATTCGATAGGCTTCAAGAACATCGTCCTGCTTGACGTCGTTGAAGTTCTGCAAACGAATTCCGCATTCCATTCCACGCGGGACCTCTTTGACGTCTTCCTTGATCCGCTTCAGCGAATCAACGGCGTAGTCGCCAATGGTTCGGCCGTCTCGGTTGACGCGAACGCGGCAGCCACGCTGGATCGAACCGTGCGCGACATAGCATCCCGCAATGGATCCGACACGGCTGATCGAGAAGACCTGTTTGACCAGCGCGCGTCCCAGTTCGACGATCCGCTCCTCGGGTTTGAGGCGTCCTTCGATCATCGCTCTGATGTCGTCCGTCAGCTTGTAGATGACATCGTATCGACGGATTTCGACGTTCCGCTCGTCGGCGAGCGAGCGAGCTTGTTCGTCGGGAATGACGTTGAAGCCCAAGATGACCGCTTGAGAGGCGTTTGCCAGAGTGACATCGGCGAGTGTGATTCCGCCGACACTTCGCTGCAGCACTTTGATCTCGACTTCGGGGTGTTCAAACTTGCCGATCTCTTTGTCGATCGCTTCGAGAGAACCCTTCACGTCGGCACGAATAATGACGTTGAGCCGGACCTTTTCTTCGATCTGGCCCAGCCGTCCTTCTTCGAGTTGCTGCTGAAAATCAATGAACGAGACTTGGGTGGTGCCGCGGCTGTCCAAAAACTGTCGGTTGGATTCTTCGGCACGATTGCCAGCGATTTCTCGAGCGTCGGCGATGTCTTCCAAGACATGGAATCGGTCGCCGGCGCCTGGCGGCGAATCGAGTCCCATCAAGCTGACGGGCATGCTGGGACCGGCTTCGGTGATCGATTCGCCGGTCAGTGTGTTGCTCATTGCGCGAACACGACCGTACGCGGGGCCACAAACGACCACATCGCCAACCCGCATCGTACCGTTTTGGATGACCATCTTCGCGACAACGCCGCGATCACCCTGCTGCTCCGATTCGAGGCAGACGCCCAGCGCACTTCGCGACGGGTTGGCTTTGTATTCGTTCAACTCGGCGATCGTGAGTAACGTCTCCAACAGATCGTCCATGCCGTCGCCGGTGATGGCACTCGTCCGGACCACCTCGACATCGCCGCCCCATTCACTCGGGGTCAGCTCGTGTTCGGTCAACTGCGTGAGGACGCGATTGGCATCGACGCCTTCGAGATCGATCTTATTGAGCGCCACGACGATCGGGACTTCGGCCGCCTTGGCGTGACTGATGGCTTCTTCGGTTTGCGGCATGATTCCGTCATCGGCGGCCACGACGAGCACCGCGATGTCGGTTACGTTGGCACCGCGAGCCCGCATTTCCGTAAACGCCTCGTGACCCGGGGTATCGACGAAGGTGACGCTGCGTCCGTCCTTGTCGACTTCATAGGCCCGGATGTGCTGGGTGATCCCGCCGGCTTCGCCGCTGACGACATTGATGCCGATGAGATAATCGAGAAGGCTCGTTTTTCCGTGGTCGACGTGACCGAGGAAGGTCACGATCGGTGCGCGTGGTTGCAGCGCGTCCGGGTCATCGGCCTGTTCCTCGAGCTCGGTGATCAATTCATCTTCGAGCGTCTCGGTGGCCTTGAGCTGGAGCTCGAGGTCCAGTTCTGTCGCGATGAGTTCCGCGGTCTCGAAGTCTAGCTCCGCGTTGATGTTGGCCATGATTCCCATGGTCATCATCGCTTTGAGCATTCGAGCGACGGGAATACTGGCGGCCTCGGAAAAGCTCCGAACGGTACAAGGAAGTTCGATCTGAACGGGTTCTTTCCGCGGCGCGGCGGTGTTGGTGCCCTTGTGCTGAAGCGTCCGGCGCTGATGGCGCGAGTCGTCTCGGCCGTAGTTGAGGTCCTGTCGTTTTCGACGCGTCGAACGCTCGGCCCGAACCGAGGACATTCCGGCCAATCCGGTTTTGCGTCGCGGCTTTTCTTCTTCCTCGGCTCCGGGGCGTTTGCCCTTGGTGTCGGTGAAGCCGGAGAGGCCACCACGTTTTCCCCCGGCTGGCCGTTTCTTATCGCCTGACTCTTTGGGTGCTTCCAGTGGCGGTTTCAGACCTTGCTTGTGTCCTTGGATCAAGTCGGGGCTGAGTGCGATGTCTGGCTTTTGTGCCTTCGGCTCGTTCTTGGCGACCGGTTTGTTTTCGGGGGCGTCGGGTAGCGCCGCGAGGTGCACGCGCGGTTGATCTCGACGCTTGGGTTTCGCGTCGGAACGCTTTCCGTCGGCACCGCCGGACGAAGACTTGTCGAGCGACCGAACTCGGCCCAGATTTCCGTTGCTGCCACGTACGGCGAGCGGGCCGGCGGGGCGCGGAGAGGGCTTGGGACGCGGCGCGGGGTCGCCGCTCGCCGCGGGTGCCTTGGCGGGCGTTTTTGGCGGCGCTTTCGGCGGCTCGGGCGACGGCTCGCTCTTGCGGCCCATCCGTCCACCTAGCCCGCTTCGACGCGAGAGCGCAGCCCCACCGAGGCTGACGTCGGGTTTCTGAGCCGGCGGCTCATTGGTCGCTTCGGGTTCCCGAGCCTCTACGGGCGGTAGTGCGGCCGCGCGGATGGACGGCTCGGCCTTGGCGGGTGGTTTGGCCTTGGACCGATCTTCCACCTTTGGGGAATTGGTCTTCAGGTTGCGAGGCTTACGGTCGGGGATGACCGCCTCTCGAACCGCAGCGGGATTGCGTGCGGGTTCTGCCACCCGTGCTGCGGCCGGCTTCTCAGCACTTTCGCCACCGCCTTTGAGATGATCGCGCACACGCTGGGCCTCCTCATCGGTGAGGCTGGCAAGCGCCGACCCCTTTCCGGTGATTCCCACCTTCTTTACGAGATCAACCAGGTCTTTACTATCGAGATTAAGTTCTTTTGCGAGCGCGTAAATGCGTGCCACTTGGTCCAAATCCTGTCAAATTTGCGTGGGATCCCGAATAGACCCCACCGTTGGTTTAAGTCACATAGACAGCTCCTCCATCAGCCCGACCTGACCCAGCCGGGCGAGTCCGAAGATGGCTTTGATCAACAAACAGTCGATCGGTGTTTTTCGTTTTGGGCGAACCGATCTCTCGATCTGTCCGCCTTTGCTGCAAAGGATACCGAATATTCTCTGGTTCGCAGAGGTCTGACCGTGCAGCAAATTGACATTTTTCCCACCAGTTTGCCCTACGGTCCAACCGTTCAGCGGCCGAAAGCTTGCCGAAAACTGATCTACGCCTCCGGCTGAGCCGCACCATTGGGGGAATCCGATTCCTCCTCTGAATCCGGTTGGGTTTCCGCCGACGCCTCCTGACTCGGAGAGGTTTCATCCGCCACAGGTTCGCCCGAAGCGGCCGAATCCGCCTCGGTAGCCTCGTTTGATTCCGCTGATTCCGCCGTGGCGTCGGGAGCGGGTTCCGCAGCCGGTGCGTCTTGGGTCGGTGTCGCTTCAGCCGGTGGGGCGACGCCCGATGCCTCCGCCTCGCGTTGCAATCGTTCGCGTTCTCGCCTCGCCTGTCGTTCCGCCTCGGCGGCTTGATCTGCCTCTTCCGCTTTTTGCTCGGCGGCCTCGACGATACGGTCGACTTCCTCCTCGCTGAGGCCGCTCATCTCCACAAATGCGTCGGGCTCGATCACCGAAAGATCGTCGTAGGAGAGGTATCCCTGTTCGACCAATGCCTGTGAGATTTCCGGCGTCATCCCTTCCAAAGCGCTGTACGCATCGACGGCTCGCTCGATCTGCTCTTCCAGTTCGGGGCCGGTCATGATCTCAATATCCCATCCACAAAGCTTGCTGGCGAGCCGGACGTTCTGGCCGCGACGACCGATCGCGAGCGAAAGTTGGTCTTCTTGGACCAGGACGATTGCTCGACCGATCATGTCGCAGAGCAACACCTGCTCGACTTCTGCGGGCTGCAGCGCGTTGGGAATTAAAACTTCTGGGTCATCGCTGTAGCGAACGACATCGATGTGTTCGCCCGCTAGTTCTTCGCGTACCGCTTTGATACGGCTACCTCGATAACCGACGCACACGGCGATCGGGTCCACCTGACTGTCCTCGCTGCTGACGGCCACCTTGCTGCGGTAACCCGGCTCGCGCGAGATTGAATTGATATGGATAACGCCTTCGTTCAGTTCCGGGATCTCTTGCTCAAATAGTCGTTGCACCAATTGGGGGCGCGTTCGACTGAGAACCACCCGGACGCGATTGCCTGTCGCTTTGACTTCGAAGACGACCGCGCGGACGCGCTCACTCGCGTGAAGACTCTCGCCGGGGATTTGTTCGCTGCGAGGAAGGATCGCTTCGACATTACCCAGGTTCACGGTCGCGACGCCACCATCGGCGCGTCCGATGATGCCCGCGACGGTGTCGCCGATCTGTTCGCGATACTCGGCCATCAACGAATCACGTTCTGCCTCACGAACCTTTTGAATGATGACCTGCTTTGCCGTCTGAGCACCGATTCGGCCGATCTGATCGTCTCCGAGTGCGACACCCTCAAGCGTTGCGGTGATCCTCCCGTTTTCGCGATCCAGTTGCACTTGGATGTCTGCTTCCTCGCCGTATTGCCTTTTGGCCGCCGTCTGCAAAGCCGCCTCGATCGCCGAGAATACCAACTCCGTGTCAATATTCTTCTCGCGGTGGAGTGAATCGACGTAGCGCAAAATGTCTTGCGGATTCATGGCGGCTTACGGTCTTGGGTCGATCGACAGTCAAACTGGCCATGCAAAAAATAAACCCGGACCTATTGCAGGACCGGGCCGGACGCGAGAGCCAGTACGGATGCCAGGAAGATTACTGATATGGCCAGCGGGTGTCAACCAAGGCTGCGGGTCGAAGTTGGATTGGGATGGTCGTTCGAAACGTGCCTTCGGTCGGCACCGAGACCGTAACCCGAAGTTCTCCGTCGGCGGGCAACCCAAGCGACGCAGCGCTGGCGCCATAGAGTTCGCTCGGCGCGAGACCTGATCGGATTACCGGTCGGGATTCAGCGGGCCGCACGATCCCTCCGATCGCCGAGCGGCGTCCACCCTCCAATCCGACACTCTCATAGGGCGATCGTCGCCAGCCGAACACCGGCTTGAGTCGCTCTCGTAAGGGCAACCGAACTCGAGCCAGCCCATGCTCATCGAACTGCAGCTTGGAGGACCAAGTCGCCGATGCCTTCTTCGCCGTGACGTAGCCGGTAAAGTCCTGCGTCGGAACACGCGGATTGAGACTGAATCGCGCCGTGGCGCGCCGGTTGACGCGCCGGCCCGCCGCGTCGAGCAACGCGATCTGCACCGTCCAACCGTCGGGGTCAGCGTCGGCATCGAAGTTTTCAAGAGCCGCGCTGGCGGACACCGATTTGGGACGCCCGGTGAGCGCGCGCCTCGAGGGTCGAACGTGACGGGGCACTTTGTAGGCGCGTCCATTGAGAACCGCGTCGGTCACGTCGGCCTCGCTTGCGGTGATCACGGCCTCGCTTGCAGGCACCCGCTCGCCTGATCCGGTGACCTCGCCAGCCATCGGCATGTCTTCTTGCGTGACCGATTCTTGGATGGGCAGATCGCCCGCGTTCAGTCGGATGGCGATGGCAGCGACCATCACCGCGAAGATAAGGATCCAGATCGGTCGTTGATGATTCACGGTTGGGTTTCCCATGGGCGTCTCGGAGGCAACTCGATGAGTCACTGCCGAGGCAAACGGGAGACCAAAGCCTAAATGGCGGGGTTTGACCGCGTATACGGACGCGATGATTCGTTTGCGAAACACGGTACGTCGACGCGATTCAACAGGTGTCGTTGCAATGCAACCGGTGGTTCGACGACTCACCGATGCTCCTCGATCGAGGGCCTTCCGTCACTATTGTGCGGATCATTCGGATCGAAGAATGGCTCGACACCCTGCGGGGTGGTGAAAACAACTTGATTTTTCGCAAGTGCGCAAGGCAGTCCGGAAATCGGTCCTAGTTTTTCGATACACCACGACCCGGTCGATGGGCATGCGGGGCGACCAAGGGGCGTCACAGTTTCGTTGTTTCGGAAATAGGGCTGAAAATGAACCGTCGAAGAAACGCAGGTTTCTCGCTGATTGAAATGGTCATCGTTATCTTGATTCTCGGGATCATCGCCGCGGTCGCGGCGCCGAGAATGTTCGATACGGCACAACAGGCCGAGATGAACACCACTCGTCAGCAGCTTGCGATCCTGCGCAACGCGATCGAAATGCATCGCGCTCAAAACGGGTCGTATCCGACCGATCTACCGGTCGCGATGGGCGACATGCTCAACGGGCCATTTCCCGTTCCGCAGATCGGTTCGATCCGTGGGCTCTCGGGAGTCTATGTCGATTCGACAACGACCGACGCGCCGGTGATCCCGTCTCCCAACAGCGATGACGGCTGGGCGTACAAGCCGCACAACGGAAGTTTGAAACTCAATCTCAATCCGGGCGGAGGCGAAGTGGGCGTCGACTGGTAGTCCGACCCGCGCCGAACGTTCTGATGTCCGAGCCGACCGTCCTGATCGTTGAAGATGATCCCGTCTTCCGCCGCGTGCTCGAGTTTTCGATCTCGAAAGCCGGCCTTGCCATCGAGACCGCGGTGGACGG
>JBCBLJ010000627.1:0-5120 GCA_038520195.1 Planctomycetota bacterium | reverse complement strand
CCGTGACGCGAAGGTTGTCGGCGGTGGCCGCGACGTAGGGGACCCGAAAGAGTGCGTCTTGCAGTGCGGACCATTCGCCGTCAACGCCTCGCGCTCGAGCCGAGAGAACGGTTGACTCGTTGATCAGGATCGGTGGCCCCGTTTGAAGATCACCGAAAAAGTCTAAGTCAAAGCTGAGGTCGGAGCTGCTGGGATTGTTTTGATGGATCTCGACGGCCACGGTATTGGTGCCATCGCGAAGCAGGGCAATCGGGATGTCGAACTGTTGCCAGTCGTTGCCATCGTCGGTCGCCGCTGTGACCGCGAGCGTCGTGTAGTTCACTTCGCCTTCGGGGAGATTATCCCGCGCGACTTCGACTCCATTGAGGTAGACGATGGCTCCGTCGTCACGGCGGAGACGCATCGAAAGAGCTGTCAGGTCTTGAGGATTGAATTCGAACGTATGACGAAAGTACGTGGTGCGGTGCTTGTCGCTCGGATTCGCTCCGAACGAGATCACGGTGGCTTCGTCTCCGTCACCAAATCCGAGTTCGGCGGCCCCTGTGGCCCAGGCGGAATCGTCGAAGTCTTGGTCACGCCAAGCGGTGCCCAGGTCGGTTCCACTGTCTTCGTAATGCCAATCGGCGCCTGGCGCGATGAGCGTGGTGGTGGTAGCACTGTGTCGTAGGCGATCGCCCCTGCTGAGACGGCGCCGCCTTCGAGTCTTGGGTCCGTTCCATCGGTCGTGTAGTAAATGGTCTCTGCATCGGCCGTCAAACGGAGCGATGAGCCAACCGGAACAAGGCCTCCGTTTGTGATTTCGCCATTGACACGAAAATGGGGGGCGGAAGTCGATGGCAGCCAGCCGAGGTCAATCAACCGGTCGAGCAGGAAGTCGGAGCGGGCCGGAAAGTACTCGGTGACCAGTCGGTTGACTTCGGGCGTCCAGTTCTGGTCCCGCCGGTAGAGCAAGGGCGTCGCGCCGCGTGGATGAACGTCGCGTCGATAGTCTCCCCAGCGCGCCGACTCGGCAACGATCGCGTTGCGCAGCTCATCGGCTCGCTCATTCCATCGTTGGATCAGTTTCTCCGGAGCCAATGCTCCTTCGCCGGTGAGGTGTTCTTGGGCGCGGTCGCCGTAGCGCACCACAAATTCGGGGATTTGGATCAGGTCTTCGAATAAACCCGTCGCGTCGGTGAGAGTGTCGGGAGGTCTCGCGGTGACTCCCTCCAGGACGCGTTCGCTGTCCCAGGCATAGATACGCCAAAGACCGTTGGCAGCGCCTCCACCTGCGGCACGCCAATTCCCATTTGTTTTGAGGTCTGCGTTCCCTCCGTACGCGTTGACGAGTGCCCAGTCGATGAAGTTGTCGACGTCAAGAACTTGTTGGATTGCGTGCCAATCGCCAGCGGCAACGACGGTTTTGACGTTGTTCCAGGAGTTCAGGTCGCCATCGACCGCTGAGCCACCATTAAGTGCGTCGTAGTCTGCGGCTTCGCCGCCCTGATGTGCGGCGTAGTGCGACGAGTCGGCTCGTTCGTGAAGGTTGTAAACGCCCCAATAGAGACCGTTGAGGTACACATGGATGTAGTGGCCTCGTGCGGCGTCATCCTGGCCCGCGGCGATCAATGAATCGCGGACAAACTGATCCCGGATGAGTGTTCCGCGGCCCCTTTGACCTTGATCCCAATGGATCCACGAGTTGTTGTAGACGGCTCTGAGTTGCAGGCTGTTGAACGAATCGACCGGTGAGCCATCGAACAGCTGCTCATTTAATTTGGAGGCTCCATACTGCGATCGAAATCGTAGGCTCATCGAGTGCTTTGGCGAATTGTTCGGTCGGCGACTCGCTCCGCCTGCGATTTTCAGACCCGCATCGATTTGAAATCCCGTTTCGCCGTTCGCGAGGATGTATTCCGCCGACGTCGCGACTTCGAGTGTGTCGTCGAGCGGATTGCTATAGATTCCGGCCGCGCCGAAGAGACCCTCTGTATCGGAGACGAGCGAGAGTGTTGGGAGTTCTCGGAGACCTGCGAGAAGGTCGGCGGTGTAGCTGGGATCCGTGGTGATCTCGGGGTCCATTTCGTAGTCCGCTGCCGGCGCCGATCCCCAAGTGTTCGGGAAATCCGATGGCGAGTCGGACTGTGTAAGGACATCGTCCAGAAACAGGTAGGTCTGGGTATCAATGTTGGTCGGTAGGTAGTCCGACTTGAACGCGGCTGCTCGCAGTGTAGTGGTGGTTGTGATCGAGACACTCGCCGTTGGAGGCATCGCTGCATCGGGGATGACCTGTGTCCCGTTGGAAAGTGACGGTTCGCTTCCATCGACGGTGTAGACCAGCGTGGCGCCCGGCGTCAGGCTTGAGATGTCGACGCTGAACGTTTCGGTATAGAAGCCGCGGTCGACACTGAACTGGGTGTCTTCGACAAATCCACGGACCGAGTTTGTGTTAGGTGCTCCTGGCGTCGGTGTAAGAAAGTAACGCGTCGCATCACCCTCCGGAATCGATGGATCGGTGCCATATGAAATGTCTGACCGTTGCGGCGGATACTCCGACTGATCGGGACCGAACTCACTGACGATGTCCAGGTTCGGTCGCAATAGCGCGACGTATTCACCGCCTGCCGAGAGAGCAAAGTCGGTGTGCAAATTTCCCGCGGGGTCGGGGGCGGCATCGCCGGATGCGAAAACAACAAGGAAGTCGCCTGGGGCAAGCGTCGTTGCGGTGGTGTCCGGAAACGTCCAACGCGACGACTGCGAGGGATCATCGGTCAGGTGCCATCCCGCAAGACTCTCCGTTTCGTCGCCGGCGTTATGGATTTCGATCCAGTCGGAGTACGAGCCATGACCGTCGGCGAGAATCGAGTTGTTGGAGGCGAGAAATTCCGAGATCAGAATTTCGGCCGCGAGCAAATTGCGGGTCTCGAGCTGCTGGGCGCGCAGCCGTCGATGGGCCGAAGATCGGCGACTCCGAGAGAAGCGAAAAGGGCGTCGCATCGTGGCGAAGGAAGAGCGTTTGGAGGAGTGCAGCAGCATCAAACGGTACCGGCCCATCCAATGCGATAAGACGGAGCGGTATTGTAACCGAGGCTGGATTGTCAGGTGACGGTCCGGAGTCGGAGTACGTCATTGTGTTGCACCCCCGTGAGGGCCTCCTTTTGCGAGAGGCGACGAGGATTCTGCTGTCCGTGACTGACCCTCGGGTCTGGCAGGGAGCCCGCGGAGAGAGTTAAAGTCGGGAGTATCGAATTCTTTGCGTTTCTAACCTCGAGACTGGACCAGCGAATGCTCTGTCTTCGCTCGGCGATCGAGATCGCGTCTGTCGCCATTGGCGATTCTTCGAGATGGGATTCGCTGGTGATCGATCGCCGAAAGCCGCATACCTATCGAGCGTTCCTTCAACATGATGAGTCGCGGATCTGTTGCATCGATTTGAGGCGTGCGATGTCGCGGATGCGTTCCCGCATCCGCACCCTTGGCCGAGCGCAGTGTTGATCCTTTCGGGTGAGTATGAGATGCGCGTGTCGCAGTCTGCGGATTTGGAGTCAGGTGATCACCTGCCAACGATTCGCTTGACGCTCGGAGCCGGTTCGACCTACCACATGGATGAGCCGACAACGTGGCATCAGGTGATTCCGCGATCTCGGTGCTACAGCTTGATGGTCAATGGGCAACGCTGGGAGCGACCGCATCGTCGCGCCCCGAGCACTTCTGGAAAAGGGCTTCAGCCGATGTCCGAAGAGGAACTGAGTTCACATCTGGCGACTTTGGGCCGACTCTTGGACAGTTCTTCCGGCGAACGGGGCCGTGTAACGAAGGAGGCGTTGATCGACGTCTCGACGGACACAGATCGAAGTTATCTTTGATGGGTTGTCATGATTGGACAGTAACGCGTCTTTGGCGGCGATGTGCCGACCGATTCTCGATCCTCGTAGCCATGATGCATCCATGAGTCGTCCAACTGTTGTTCTCGCAGCACTTTGTTTCATCGCCTGCGTCTCTTCGGATGGGATCGCCGCCGATTGGTCTCAGTTTCGTGGGCCCGACGGGTCGGGACGGGCGAGCGGCGATCCGATTCCGACAGCATGGTCGGCGGATGAAAACTTAAAGTGGACCGCGGACTTGCCCGGCAAGGGTGCTTCCTCACCAATCGTGAGTGGCGATCGAGTCTATGTGACGTGCTACTCCGGATACGGGCTCAAGCCGCCGACGAATGAGGACGACCCGGCTAAGTTGGTGCGGCACCTGTTGGCGTTCGACCGCGCGACTGGCAAGCGAGTCTGGGAGGCGAAGGTGCCGTCGGCGGAAAAGGAAGACCCGTTTATGGGCTTCATCATGCAACATGGCTACGCGAGCAGCACGCCGACGACGGACGGCAAGCAGGTCTACGCGTTTTTTGGCAAGTCCGGTCTCTTCGCGTTTGATCTGGAAGGCAACGAGGTCTGGAGACGAAGTTTGGGCACGAAGTCGGACCCCGCGCGGTGGGGTGGCGGCGCGAGTCCGGTCGTCTATCAGAACTTGGTCTTGGTAAACGCGGGCGTCGTCGGCAACCAGCTTGTCGCCGTTGACTCTGCGTCCGGTGAGATAGCATGGTCCATTGAGGAGGAAGCGTTTACAAATTGCTGGACGACGCCGGCAATCGTGAAGACGCCCGGTGGGGACCAGGCAGTGTTTGCGGTCCCGGGCAAAATGATTGCCGTGGAGCCCCTGACGGGAAACAGACTCTGGGAAGCGGAATCACCGATCGAAGACGCGACTTGCGGAAGCATCGTGCACCGCAACGGGATCGCCTTTTTGATGGGAAGTCGTGAGGGGCACGGGTTGGCCGTACGCTGTGATGGAAAGGGCGACGTCACCGATTCTTCGACGGTTTGGAATAAGCGGATTCGTTCGGGGATTTGTACGCCCGTGATCGTCGGCGACAGTCTCTACTGGACGACGGGCGGGATGTTCATGGCTGCGAAAGTTGAGGACGGTGAGTACGCGTATCGAGTCCGTTTGCCGCGGAAAGGGAAAGAGTCCGGTGGATTCATGGCGGCCGACTACTCCTCACCCGTTGCTCAGGGGAACCGCATTTTGCTGTTCACGCGATTCGGCGAGAGCTACCTGATTGAAGCAGGCGATGAATTCAAAGTCGTCGG
>JBCBLJ010001052.1:0-2312 GCA_038520195.1 Planctomycetota bacterium | reverse complement strand
GCATTCGATTCCCCGCTGGCGACCGCCGAGTCCAAGACGCTGCTTGCGGACATCTCTGGGCTCGGCTCACTCGGTTGGCTCAATCATTCCACCGGCCCAGAGATGTCCGCAAGCAGCGTCTTGGACTCGGCGGTCGCCAGCGGGGAATCGAATGCGACCGACTTTTTGCCGGTCGACAACTCGTCGGCTGGAAGCGGCTGTAGCAGAAGGCTCGTCGTCCCCTTGTTCTCCGCCAAGTCAAAGCGGGTGACGAGGAATGCCAGGGTCTTTCCGTCGGGCGAAACGACGGCATCGCCGATCCGAGCTAAGTCCCAGAGTCGTTCGGGCGTGAGTCGGTCAGCGGATACAGAGTACGTGCAGAGAAATGAAGCGAGAGCGGCGAACAGGAGTCGTTGCATGATTGAATTCTTGGGTGGAGGTGACTCGATCTGCAAATCGTAGCACGAGTCTCGTGTGGGAGTGAATTCGTTGTGGCGGTTTCACGACCGCAAACAGGCTCAGCAAACCGACCTTCCGTTGCAGTTGAATGAATTCGTTTCCTGCATTGCTCGCGCTTCGGGAAGAACTGAATTTATTGAAAAACAATAAATCCTGCTTGACCAAGTACCGCATTTCGGTTTTATTGAAAAACAATAAACGCACGTGGAATGAACACACGTGGGCACCTAATTCGGAGTGAGCCGTCAGATGAACGGAAAGCCGTTGTCGCTATCGCTTTTGAAGCTGTTTGTGAACGTATGGTGGTGGGGAATGATCGCCTTGGGTGCGGTGGCGATGGTGTGGATCGCGACGCAGCCGGCAAGCGACTTCGAACTCGCGATGGTCGGTTACGCAAGCGACATCGATACGTCCGGACTCGCGGCGACAGACCACGAAGGGGCTCCGCTCGGAGTCGAGTTTGATGGTCCCGCGAAAGTGAAACTGGTGGTCACAACGGGAAGTCTTCACGAAGGATACAAGTTGGTTGGCATCATTCTTCTTGGCCTCATCTTGGCTGCATGCAGCTACTTCGTAAAACAACTCAGGGACATCGTGCGAACGATTGACCAGCAGGAACCGTTTGTGTCCGAAAATGTCCAACGCGTTCGAACGCTCGGGTTGCTGATCATTGGATTTGCGGTCGCCAAGTGCTTGACGCAGTTGGCGATCTCTGGATACGCCGATTCAAAGGTCGTCCCGAAGGGGTTTAGTCTTGATGGCCATCTCGAGATGCCCATTGGTTTGCTGATCGCCGGTACCGCCGTCATCGTGTTGTCGGAGGTCTTTCGACACGGCACGCGATTGCGCGACGAACAATCCTTGACAATCTAGTGCGTGTGATGGCGATCAAAGTCAATCTTGCCAAGGTCATGGCCGATCGAGAGATTTCGCTCACCGAGTTGGCAGAGGAAATCGGCATCACCTTGGCGAACCTTTCGATCCTGAAAACTGGAAAGGCGAAGGCAGTGCGGTTCTCAACGCTGGACGCCATTTGCCGAGCCCTGGAATGCCAGCCGGGTGATCTCTTGGTTCACGAAGAGGATTAGGCCAACCAACCCGTTGGTCGCTTCGCCAACGTCGAGCGCGAGTGGTTTGACGTATGATCCGCGAGATCGCCACTAAACACGAAGAACCGTCGGTTCCTGTCGGGACCGTCCGCTTTTGTCATTTTTCTCACTTTCGTGCGTCTACTCGGCGAACCGATTCGAATACCAAAATTCGGGTGGAGTTTTTTCAGCACTCAATCGGATAGATGGGCACGGATTCCAATGCGAACGTTATTCCCGCTAGCCTATGGTCTGCTCATCGTATTTGCATCTCCAGTGATCGCCCAATCGCTCGAATCGTCGGATTGGAGTTCGTGGGGTGGCCCCAACCGAGACTTTTCGGTCCTGCGGGGGTCTTCAAAACCGTTGCGTACCCCGCGACTCGTTTGGGAACGCTCGTTGGGCGACGGACACTCGGCGGTCGTTGTCGACGGCGAACACTGCTACTGCCAATACTCCGCCGGGAAAACGGAGTTCGTGCAGAAGCGAAACCTGCAGAACGGCGAGTTGATCTGGGAGACGGACTATCCCGTATCGATGCAATCAAGTCGCTATCCCGGGCCACACGCGACGCCCGCGATCTCGCAAGGGAAACTCGTCACCGCAAGCATCGATGGTCAAATCCATGCGTTCGATGTCGAGTCTGGAGAGTCCATCTGGCGGATCGATCTAGTTCGCGAGTTTGGAACAACGCTGCCACAGTCGGGGTATGCATCAAGCCCTTTGATCATCGACGACCTCGTGATCGTCCCCACGCTTGGGAAAGCTCAGGCGCGAGAGACCGAG
>JBCBLJ010000722.1:0-4329 GCA_038520195.1 Planctomycetota bacterium | reverse complement strand
GTAAGGGGCGGGGTGTGCGATGAAAGACCGCAGGGCACTCGCCGTCGCCGTATTATCCCGACAGTGCCCTGCGGTCTTTCATCGCACACCCCGCCCCTTACCGGTAATCCAAAATGGCCAAGCCGCTCCCACTCACCATGATTCTCTCGCTCGCGCTACTCTCGACCCTCCACGCGGCGGACCCGAGTGATTGGAGCGGCTGGCGCGGCAATGGGCGCGACGGTGTGATCTCCTCGCCGCTGCCCGAGTCGCTGGACAAGTCACTTGAATTGGTTTGGGAAAAACCGCACAGCCCGTCGTACAGCGGACCGATCGTCCACAAGGGCTTGGTGTTCACGACTGAGACGGTCGACAAACGCTTCGAGCGTGTCACCGCCTATCGCCTCGCCGACGGCGAACCAGTCTGGCAAACCCAGTGGGAAGGCTCGATGGCCGTGCCCTTCTTCGCGGCAGCCAACGGTGATTGGATCCGCTCGACGCCCGCCTGCAGTGATGCGGGGCTGGTGGTCGTCGGTATGCGTGACGTGATGGTTTGCCTGAACCCAGAAACCGGCGAACAGCTTTGGAAAGTCGACTTTCATAACGACATGGGCGATCCGCTTCCGATGTTTGGTGCGGCCTGCTCACCCCTAATCGATGGCGACAACGTGTACATGCAAAGTGGTGGAGCGACCGTCTGCCTTTCGATGGCCGATGGCTCACTCAAGTGGAAAACGCTTGAGAACGGAAAGTCACAGTCGCCCGGTGCTTTTTCCAGCCCGACGATCGCAACTTTGCAAGGCAAACGCCAACTTTTGATTCAAACGCGTTTGGCGATGAATGGCGTCGACCTCGAAACCGGCGACGTCCTCTGGAGTCGGCCCATCAATTCTTTCCGGGGCATGAACATCCTGACCGCGCTGCCCATCGGTGACCGCGTTTTCACTTCGGCCCATAGCGGGAGAGCTCAGATGTTCGACATCGGGCTCAAAGGCACACAGTGGTCCGCCCAGGAAGCTTGGTCCCAGAAACAACAGGCCTACATGTCCTCGCCCGTGGTCGTTGACGGAAAGATCTTCATGCATCTCAAGAACGAGCGTATGACGATGATCGACCCGGAAACCGGAGAGGCGATCTACACGACCAGCCCCGTCGGAAAGTACGCCAGCATGGTCACCGATGGCTCGCGGGTCCTCGCGCTGACGAACCGTGGCAAGCTGATGCTCATCGACGGAACGGCTAACGAGTTCAAGCTCTTGAGCGAAAAGCAAGTCGCGAAGGACTCCTGGGCGCACTTGGCCATCGCCGGCGACAACGTCGTCATCCGCGATCTCAACGCATTGAAGGTCTACAAGATAAAGCGATAGCCAATCGCCTGAGTTGGCTAAAGCGGCTGCACGTGACCTTTAAGCGTCAGTCGCTGATGCGCGGCAGAGCTTGCTTTCGCAGACCTCGAAAGCAAGCTCGGAACGTCAACGACCTTCGTCGATGCTCGCGGCATGGTCGATGCTCGCTGCACGCGCGGCCATTGCCTCAAACACCGCGCGATGCTTTGCGGACCGTGCGACGTTGACCCATTCATTCGGGTCTTTTACCAAGTCGTACAGCTCCTCGGTGCCGTCGACGTACCGAATATAGCGATATCGCTGAGATCGGATTGCAACATTGCCTTCGTCCAGCGTCGTCACAACCGAGCGTTTCGTTTCCAAGTTGGGATCACGGAGCAGCGAGGCAAGTGACTGCCCATCGAGTCGCTCGGGTGACTTGATCCCACATACATCGATCAACGTCGGATACAGATCGATCAAACTCACCGGCCGACGACATCGCTGACCCACACCCGCAAATTCACTCGCTTGATTCTTGGGCGGAACAACGATCAGTGGGACGCGGGTCGATCGTTCCCATGCCGTCCATTTTCCCCAATGCTCTTTTTCACCGAGATGCCATCCGTGATCCGACCAGAGCACGATCCAGGTACGGTCGGCGGACGGCGAACGATCCAGGGCGTCGATCAATCGACCGAGCTCCTCATCGACGTAGGTGATGCACGCTAAATAGGCTTCGACGGCCGCACGCCATTGGTTCAGCCGAACCACGGTCGAATGGCTTCCGGCCGTGATCGGCTCGCGAGCCCATCGCTTCGCTGTCGCACTCAGATCCGCAAGGTCGCTTTTCAATACGTGAGGCAAACTCGCCGGCGTCTCCTTGAAACGATCGAAGAACCGCCGTGGTGCCCAAAGCGGAATATGAGGTCGGTAGTAGCCGACACCCAAAAACAGCGGCTTTTCCCGGGTCGCAGCGAGTGTCTTGATCGCCCAATCGGTGATCCTTGTGTCGCCAAAGTCTTCGTCGGGAACGTCCCACGGGCCCCAATCGAATGACTCGGCCGACTTGGCATTGGGTTTCCGATCCGAGGGCATACGATTCAGCGGAAGCACGACGGCTTCGCCGCGGCTGGTTTCGACCAAGTGTCGCGGATTGTCAGTTGCTTTGCTTGGTAGTTCATCCGCTGCGTAATTGACAGTGTCCTTGGACAAAGGACTCCATCGCTGTTGCGTTTCAAAGTAATCCTGAAAGTGAAGCTTCGCCCCCCGATGCAAAAGCTTTCCCGTACCAAGCGTGCGATAGCCTGCGCGGGCAAAGGATTGCGAAAGCGATACACCGTTGGGATATGTCTTGTCGAGCGATGCGCTCTCGTTCGACCAAACGCCGGTCACACCCGGCATACGGCCGCTGAAGACGGTCGCTCGCGATGGATTGCATGCCGGAGCCGCGCAGTGCGCGTTGGTGAATAGAACGCCGCGCGACGCCAGTCGATCCATATTCGGCGTCAGCGATTGCGGATGCCCGCCAAGACATCCGATCCAGTCATTCAGATCGTCGACCGCGATGAACAGGACATCAGGTGCCACCTTCGGCGACTGAGCATTCGTCGACACGATCGCGAACCGAGTCACCAATAAAATCAAAGCCACTCGCCAGAACATCGTTGCCATCGGTTCAGATCATCATGTGGGGCATTTTCGGCCTTCATCATAACGCCCCGGCGTGAGGCACCGGTCGCCCCCCGCATCGCTAGTGATCAGCTTCCACTTTTCAATTCGAATCGCTGGTTGCCACGAGACTATTGTTCCGGGGTCGGGTTGATTCACTGTGCTCTTGAAGACAAAGGCGGCGGTGAACCTGAAATGAGCATTGAATCGATGTGGACGCGAGTCGATATCGAACGAGAGTGAAATTCTTCGAACAAGCGTGTTATGTGAACAAGGTTTTCACGGAGCGGCGAACCGGTGGCGGCGGTCTGCCAAGAGAGACCTGTCTTTGCGCTCGTGCGATTGCTTTTGTAAGGGTTGCTGGTGCCAAACCATCAAATTGGGCGGTTCATCGTTTCGCTGTTCGCGATGCTTTTGTTCGCGGCGACTTGTTTAGTAATGCTTCGGTCCCCCAAGCGGGCTGAGGATGCGAAAGAGCCGCCGGAACCGACCACAGAAAACAACGAAGCGACGGACAACACGCGAGCCGCCCAGCAGCAAGCGTTTCTCGAGCAAGAGTATGCCAAGCTCGGCGGCGAACACTACAAGCCGCTGAAGTCGTACATGGATTACCCGGGCATTGACGAGCCCAGACTTTACTCGCTGGAT
This sequence comes from Planctomycetota bacterium, assembly GCA_038520195.1. Classification (GTDB taxonomy): domain Bacteria; phylum Planctomycetota; class Planctomycetia; order Pirellulales; family Pirellulaceae; genus Stieleria. The sequence goes on along the minus strand of JBCBLJ010000722.1, from coordinate 706 downwards.
GAAGCCAACCTCAAGGACACGACGCCCATCATCGGGATCGAGCATAACGGCGAAGCCATCGCTTTCGTCGAGGAGAAGATGAAGGACCCAAAGGCTCATGTCGTGAATGTCAACGTCGGCGGCGAGAAATCGTTCTCCATCACCTATTGCTATCTTGCGAACTGTGTCCGCGTGTTCGAAAGTGAAAGCACGGACCTCATTCAAATGGGGGTGGGCGGACTCGATGAAGACGACCAACTCGTTCTGCTCCAGGACGGCGTTCGCTACAGTCAGACCTCCAAGGCAATTCCACTGGCGGACTACCCACATCATCGAACTAGTCTCGGCGCATGGCGGATGGCTCACCCGACTACCCGTGTCTGCATCCCACCGTCCCGCGTGCAGATCCAACATCGCCGGCGCCTCACCGTCGAGCAGAGCTAGCTTCCTGAGACGGTCCGAGTATCGAGCTCCCAGCGTCTCAACTGCATTGCCGGAATCGATCGAACTTGAACGATTCTTCGAGGAGATTATTCACGCAGCACGATACAGTTGGGATAGCGTTTCAAGATTTTTCTTTCGGCCCCGATCGCCAGGTCACGCGGAATCACCAGACGTCGGAGCGGGCAATCGAGGCCGAAAGAAAAATCTTGAAACGCTATCCCAACTGTATCGTGCTGCGTGAATAATCTCCTCGAAGAATCGTTCAAGTTCGATCGATTCCGGC
>JBCBLJ010001077.1:0-2229 GCA_038520195.1 Planctomycetota bacterium | reverse complement strand
TACGTCGATCGAGTGCACGGCAGCATCGGCTTCCGAGGTGCGGTTCTCGTGGCGAAAGACGGTGAGATCATCTGGTCCGGCGGACGCGGGAGGGTGTCAACCGAAAGTGAGGCGAAGATTGATGATCGGTCGCTCTTTGAAATCGCTTCCTGCACCAAGCCGATCACGGCACTCGCGATCGTCAAGCTGGCCGAAGACGGAAAGCTCGACTTGGACGACTCGATCGCGAAGCATCTCGACGATGTTCCTGACAACTGTCGCGCAATCACACTTCGTCATCTGCTCGATCACACCTCTGGTATTCCGGGAAGCAACGTCTCCGGGCACCCAACTGACTTCAAAATCGCGCTGGAAAAGTTCCTTCAAGGTGGGCCACGTTACCAACCCGGAAAACGATACCAATACTGGAACCAGGGCTACTCGATTCTCAGTGAAGTGATCGCAAAGGCGAGTGGCAAGTCGTATACCGAATTCGTTCGCAAGGCGATCTTCGAACCCGCGGGTATGTCGGGCACCTGTTTCACCGGCGATCCATGCCCGCCCGGGATGACGGCGGTTGTCGGCAATGCACAAGGCAGACGCCCACGTTCATCATTGGAGCATCCCTATGGAAGCTACGGCTACCAATACCGCGGCATGGGCGGCGTCGTCACGAGTCTAAACGACCTTTGGAAACTCGATCGAGCACTCGTGGATCACAGCCTGCTCTCGGAGGAAGCATTCGAGGCGATGATCGCCGTCAGCCCCGGTAGGACCGGACTCGGCTGGAGCGTTGAATCCGCTCCCGATGGAACCAAGAGCCACGGGCATGGCGGCTCCGTTCGAGGGTTCCTCGCCAGCATCAAGCGTTATCCATCGATCGATGGTTGCATCGTTGTCCTCGAGTGCGATCAGAACTCGACCGCATTCTCGGTCCTGCAAGCGGGTCTTCAACAGATCCTGTTCTCCAAACCGGCGCCGTTCATTCCCAGCGGGATCAGCGAGACCGATCAACGCCGGCTGCTCGGTATGTACTTTGATGATCGAAGAAGGGCATTGTCGGTCAGCCCAAATCCACAAGCTGCCGGTTCGGCTGAGAACTTTCCGAGGCTCCAAATCAACTGGGGAAGCATCTCGACGATCGGAATCCTCGGGAAGGATGACCAGCAGAAGATTCGACTCTATCTTCGGGGCAAAGATGGACTAAAAGACGACGGTGTCATCGACTTCCAGCCCGTCGGCTCACAAGCTCAAACGGCGACCTTGCGATTCGAGGGCGGCAAGGAACTGGTGTTCCGGCGGCCGCAAAAACGGGGGCCGCGTCCACTTAGTCCGTAAAGGGTGAACGCTCGAAGACGATATCGTCAGAAACACGTGGGTCGCCCGTTTCACGCAGTTCCCGCATCAGACGTTCTTCGAGTTCCCTTCGAACCTCGGCATGCTCGGCTGAATCGGCCAGGTTCTTCATGCAATGAGGGTCGGCCTGGATATCGTAGAGTTCAAACTTTGGGCGTCGCCCGACCGCGTACTCGAATGCGTCGGGGTCTTGTTCACGATGTCGCACGACCCAGGCTTTCGTCGGACTGGCATCCAAATCGCCGAACGCCGCGAACGTGTTTTCCCACAGTCTTTCAAACGGCGGCATCGGACCGTCGGGCTTTCCCATGCCAGGACCCGTTCCCATCGGCCAGCGATCGGGTTCGAAATTAATGATGAACAGGTGGTCGAACGTTCGGATCGCGCGCTGCGGATACGGCTTGTTGCCGGTTCGCGCCTTGCCGACGTGGCGCTCACGACCGGTGAACGCCGCATCTCGCGACGGATCCACGACGCCCTGTTTGTCGCTCAGCAAGACGGTCTTGAGCGACTTGGCCACCATTTGCTCGGGCACCTCAATGCTGGCGAGTTCCAGGAACGTCGGTGCAAGGTCGGGCAGCGAAACGAAGTCATCGATGATACGACCCTTTGCGGAGATTCCGGCCGGCCACTGAATCGCCAAGGGGACGCTCGTCCCAAGGTCGTAGAGATTGCACTTGCCGCGGGTGATGCCGGGGATGCCGTGATCCCCACTGACGACAAGCACGGTGTTCTCAAATTGCCCGACACGCTTCAGCTCTTCGATCAATACGCCGAGCGCGCCGTCAAACGCTTGGACCTCGCCAAGGTAATCGGCAAAGTCCTCGCGAACGATTTCGACGTCGGGTAAATACGGCGGCAGCTTGCCCTTGAGTTTGTCGGGGTCGATGCCCC
>JBCBLJ010000245.1:0-10010 GCA_038520195.1 Planctomycetota bacterium | reverse complement strand
ATGACATCATTCGACTGAAGCAGCGTACCCTTCTCGAGGTGGACATTCTTAACCGCGAGAGTGTATTCGACGACCGACGCATAGTACCTCGATTGCGATTCACTGACTCGCCGCTGAGCATCCAAGAGCTGGTCAAAGTTGATCGGCAAACCCGCCTCACGTGACGCATCGAGCGCAGCCAGTGCGTCGCTCGCGGCCAAGTATCGGTTCATGTTGGTGTCCATTTGCGCGAACGCACGATCCGCCTCCGCCACCATCGACGTGAGATCATGAATGATCTGTCGCTCCTGTTCTTCGAGCAGCGCCCGTTCGCGAGCCACCTGCAGCTTCGCATGACGAACGCCCAAATGCGCCTGGCGAAAACCGACCGGCAAACGCAACTCCAAGCTCGCTTCGTACTCTTGGAGATCAAATCCGGCAAGGTCACTGAAGGCTGATTGATCTCCTGCCAATCGCTTGTCCAGCCCCCGAAGTCGATAGATGGTCACGAGGTCGAGCGACGGCATCAGGTAGTTCCGTGCCGCTTGAAGCTCCATCTCCCGTTTACCAATCTTCAGTCGCTGTTGCTTCAACTCACTCCGCGATTGAATCGCCTGCGAAGCAATCGAGCCCCATTCAAAATCGATCCGCACGGTGGGCGGGTCGTCCGCCGGACGTAGCAGTCTGCCGTCGGAAATCGGCATTCCCAAGATCAAGCGCAACCGTCGCTCGGCCGCCTGAACGCCGCCCACGCCCGCGAAAGCGCCACCGGTCGCTGAGTTGTTGTTTTGCGTCCGCATCGAAGGCTTCCCTGCGACGGCGTCTTGGTACTCCGAACGAAAACGAAAGTATTGTTCACGGGCGAGCGCCTCGGCGGCTCCGGACTGCCGATTGCTAGACACTTGAGCTTCATAACTCTTCCAGGTCTTCCCACTCTGCTGCATCGCCTCGCGTTTTGCGTCGGCGTCGCGATAGGCGAAGTACAAATCCCAGTACGCGTTGATGACGTTGCTGACGTAGTCGCGCAGCCCCTGCTCAAATTCAGCATTGGTGATTTCGCTGTTCACCTGGGCGATGAGCACACCGTTGTAGACGCCGATCTGAGAATCAGGTCCCGCGATCCGATTAAAAAGAAGCCCGCCGCCTTGAAGCAATGGCTGGCGCGCTTCGGCATGAATCTGAGTCTGCCAAGCGCTGTTAAATTGATTGCCAGTCGCGTTATTGGCATCGTAGTCCGTCACACTTCGAAGCGCGAACTCTGCCCCGGTTGCCGTGCGTTTGGAGATCTGAAAGACGTAGTCGTGGGTGTCCTGTTTGAACGAGTTCGCTCCGCCGCCGAAGAACCGGTTGTTGAATCGGCGATCGTTGTTCTGGAATTTTCCCAGCGCGTAGAACTGTGCGTCAAAAGCGCTCAGGGCCGCTTCGACGCTCTGCTGTGGGTCCGTTCGAATGAGCGGTCGCGTTTGCGAGACGACCGTCTGCTCTGGAGTTCGCAGGACGCCGGCGCCGAGATCTCGTAACACGGTCTGGTTGTGCAGAGCGATCGCGAGTGCTTCTGAGAGAGCCATGTCGCGAGACGGCAACGATTCGATCTCTTCCGCCGACCGGAGCGTCACGGGTTCGACCGTCGGCTCGACAACCGGCTCCGCTTCACCAATCGCAGAGTTGATATCACACAACACTGCGTCGAGACTCGATGTGTCCTGGCCGATCGTCTCGGGAATGCGATGAAAGAGCTGACAGCCAGAGACCAAGCACACGACGAGCACGACGACCAGCGACAAGCGTCGCCCGACACAGGAGTCGACGAGGACGCGATGCGTCCCGTTGAGGTCAGTCGTTCGTTTCGAGGTTCTTCGGGCGGTCACAATCGAATCGAGCTCGGAGCCAAGCGAATTGTGTCGTCAGCGCGAGCGGAAAAGTCTTCCCAAGACTCGCCATCTATCTTGTCGGAATACCTTCACACATTCGTGAGCTGGTTTTGCGAAATTCGGTGTTCCAGCTAAAGTTTGCGGCCTTGAGTCTGTTTCACGTTGGGAAACGCGTTTCCCACGCTCCGCCCGGGATTCGATCCTTTCAGCGCAATCGCTCGTCCTTTTGATTTCAAAGAGTCTGATCAGAGGGTCGCCGAAACAGAACGAAGTGTGTTTCCTCCCCACACTTCCAACGATTGAATCATGTTGAGTCCTTTGCGAATCGTGGCATTGATCGCCGTCGCGGCGATTGGTCCTTACGTCGCCACCGAGACCGAGTTCGGTCGATCGGCCATGGCTCGAGTGAGCGGTCTCTTCGGCGAGTCTTCCGGTTCCGCAGCAGGCGGACCGGGCGTGACCGCCGATCCCGTGAGCCGAAGATCGGGATACGCGAACCATGCCCACTACGAAGTCGAAAAGCTTCGCGATGAAGACAGGGACCGGTATCGATACGACGAAGACCTGGCTCGTAGGCTGGGTGCGTTGCCGGACGATCCCGCGCAATCACCCACCCTGGCGGGATACAACGTTCCGGACCTGCGCTCGGTGATGCGGTTCGACATCCAGCCGGAATGGGTCATCAATCGATTCCACCGAGTCACGACGGTCCTGGCTGACATGAATTTGGAGGGCTTACGGGTCCCAATCGTGACCGGGATACGTAGCGACGACATCGCCGGGACGCTGACTTACTACTTTGACCATTCGGGAAAGCTGCAGCGGTTGACGATCCATGGTTTCACGGGCGATCCACAGCGATTCGCCGACACGATGGTCCAGCACTACGGCCTGCAGCGAGAACCGGCACTCGAAGCTGGCGCGTTCACCAAACGCTGGAATGGGCGTCCGGTACACTTTATGCGTTTCACGCACGCGCCCGTGGTTTACAGCGATGCGGTGCACCAAAAGTACACGGTGTTCTTGGAACTGAACCAACCGAATCTTGCATTCGGCATCAGTCATGAGGCCCAGACGATCGTGACGGCGGATCATCAAACCGGTAGATGGTAAACTGAATCTATGGCGCGGCGAAAACGCAAATCAAAAGCAACCCAGTCAAGAGAATCCGCTCCACCGGACGGTCAAGACCCCGTCGAATTCGCCAAGCAGCAACAACAGAATGCCGAAGCGCTGGGCGAAAGCGCTCAGCAGGTGATCGGAAAGCTACCGTCGCTTTCACGCGTCACATCGGTACTCATGCTGTTCGCCGGCATTTTGATCGTGGGAGTGCTTTTTTACAAAGTCATGGTGGGGTTCTTTATCCCATTGTTCATGGCGGCCGCGCTTGCGGTGATTTTTCGACCGGTCGATCTATGGCTCCTCGATCGCCTCGGTAACCGTCGTCGGCTCGCGGCACTCGGTACAACGCTCGTTGTCCTCTCGATCGTCCTGATCCCCATCGTCCTGCTGCTCTCGATCGCCGTCGGTCAGCTGACGAGTGTGGTCAGTCGAGCCGATCTCAAAGAGGCAAAGGCGACATTCGAGACCGCGCGAACGCAACTGGGCGTCAAGCTTGAGTATGCGGATCGTTTTCGACGTCTCGATCAATTGGCCGGTTTGCTCAACGATATTGAGCACCCCAAAGTCGTTGTTGAGGAGGTCACCGAAGCGAAACAGTTGATCGCATTTCTCGACCCAAACGTCGAACCCATCGAGACCGCTGCGACGGCCCGCGAAAACGCGGAGCAGCAACTAACGGAGTTCCAGCAAGTTGCTTCTGCCATCATCGATCTGCCTCCACAGGGAGTCGACGCAGAGCGAATTGAACTCGAAGAACAGTTTCACCGAGCGTCATTCGTGGCGTCCGCGGCCATCCATAACTGGATGAACGCAAAACTCGGTGGGTCCTTCCGCACCCAGATCAAATTCCTGGTCAATCCCAGCGAGCGAGACCTCTCCGACAAGGTTCGCTCGGTCCGCGAGTACATTCAACCGCGACTCGCCAAATTCACCAGTGATACCGGGCTGGCGCTGCTGAAGTTTGTCTTCGGCATGTTCATCATGATCTTGTCGGTCTACTTCTTTCTTGTCGACGGTCCCGCGATGGTTCGAACGCTCATGCGCTTGAGCCCACTGGATGATGCGTATGAACTGCGTCTGTTAACCGAATTCGAAAAGACGAGCCGAGCGGTCGTCTTGGCAACCATTCTGGCTGCACTCGCCCAGGGCTTTACGGCCTCCATCGGGTTCTACTTTGCCGGTCTCTCTTCGGTGATTCTGTTGTTCTTCGTAACCACGGCGATGTCCATGGTGCCATTTCTTGGTGCCGGGTCGGTATGGATCTCCTGTGCCGTCTATATCGCCGCCGTCGAACAGCGATACACCGTCGCGATCATCTTTTCGATCTATTGCATGGCGATTGTGGCCACGATCGACAACGTCATCAAAGCCTATGTCCTTCACGGGCATTCCGAATTGCACCCGCTGGTTGCGCTACTCAGCGTGCTGGGAGGACTCTCAGTCTTCGGTCCCATCGGTTTGCTGATCGGGCCCATGGTCGTCGTTTTCCTTCAAACGCTTCTCGAGATCTTGAACAGCGAACTGACGCCGCAAGAAAACCCGGACGAAACCGAGACCAGCGACGGCGTCGCGGTCGAAGCGAGCTGACGAGCCTCTCGATGGCGAAACATGAATGATGCCGGCCTCCGGACAAGGTCCTGAGGACGGCGTTCGCAGCTTATCTCGCGCGAAACCGCGGTGCCCTAAACCATCGCGTCGATGACGTGACCATGCACATCCGTTAAACGGCGATCGATCCCGTTGTTGCGAACGGTAAGACGGGTATGATCGATGCCCAACTGGTGAAGCATCGTCGCGTGAATATCGTAAACCTTTGTGGGCCGTTTACGATCAAGCGGCCGAAAGCCCCATTCATCACTTTCGCCATACGTGCCCGGACGGATCCCACCACCGCACAACCAATTGGTGAAAACGAACGGGTTGTGGTCGCGACCCGTAGTGCCCTGAGAACAGGGCATTCTGCCGAATTCGGTCGTCCATAAGATCAGTGTGTCCTCCAACATGCCACGCTGACGAAGGTCCTTGATCAACGCCGCTGCCCCGCGCGAGAATCCGAGTGCGAGAGGGCCATGGTCACGCAGCACGTTTTCATGACTGTCCCAATTCCGTCGTGGGAAACCATTGTCGTTGCCACTCCAAACCTGGATAAACCGAACGCCGCGCTCCAAGAGCCGCCGCGCGACGAGACACTTGCGACCGAAAAACTCCGTTTCCGCCTTGTCATTGATTTTGCTGTCGTCCACGTGACTGCCATCGGCTGACAATCCGTAGAGATCGCGAACATGCTGCGGCTCGCTTGAGAGATCCAACGCATCGGTCGCAGACAACTGCATTGCCGCCGCCAACTCGTACGCGCGGACTCGGGCCGCCAGGCGATCATCGTCAGGCCTCGCCTCGGCGTGAAGCTGATTCAGTCGCCCGAGGGCGTTCAGGCCTGCTCGGTCCCGCCGAGGCGTGATGAAATTGCTTTTGGGCGGCAAAAGATTTGCGATCGGCGTCTCCGCACTGGGCCGTATGACCGTCCCCTGGTGCCGAGCGGAAAGAAATGCGTTCGCCCAATTCTTGGTGCCGTTGGAACCGAACCCGCGGTGATCCGGCATCACAACAAAGGCAGGCAAATTCTCATTCTCGCTTCCCAATCCATAGGAAACCCATGCGCCCGCACTTGGGAATCCGGGCAGGTTAAACCCAGTCGTCTGCAAGAGCGTGCCTTGGCTGTGAACGCCCGTCTTACCGACCACATCGTGGACGAACGCCATCTCGTCGACGACCTCACCAAGCGGCTCAACGATCTCGCTCAGAGCTTTGCCGCATTCGCCGTGTTTGCGAAACACCCAGGGGCTCGCCATGCAGTTGCCAGGTTGGCTTTGAAACAACTCCACACGCTCACCGGGATCCCATCGTTGTCCGTCACGCTTTGCGAGCAACGGTTTGTGATCAAACATGTCCACATGGCTGGCAGCACCAGCCATAAAGAGCTGGACAACACGTCGAGCCTTCGGTGGATGGTGGAACGGTGTTCCGGAAGCGGCACCTTCGCGGAGCAGCAAATCCTCCAGCGCCAGTCCGGCAAAGCTCCCCAACCCAAGCTTCAACGCGTTTCGTCGATCGAACGGGTTCACCATCTTGGCTCAATCGACATAGACCAACGCATTGGCATTCAGCACAACTCGACACATCGTTTCCAACCCTTGGTCAACACGCAACTTTTCCAAAAGGGCTCGTTCTTCGGAGCTCGGCGCTCGCCCCCAGGCAACGGTGCAAGCTTCCCGCACCGGTTCTTCACCCAACCGTTTGGCGAATCGGGCCGCATGGTACTCGATCAATTGATGATTCCACTGCGCGAGTGCTTGGATGGCCGTGGTCGATTCGTCTCGCCTCGCGACACTGATCGATGGGTCCGCGCAATCCAGAGTCATCAACAGCGGATTGGGCTGAGACCGCACGACAAAACGATAGATGCTCCGCCGATGCGACTTCTCGTCCGACGGATCGTAGAGATGATACTCGTAGTGAGGTGAATGAGCCGGACGCTCGATGACGAAGTCAAGAAAGCTCGGCCCACCTCGATCACGACGCAACGCACCACTCGCAAGTAACACCGTGTCGCGAATTTCTTCCGCCGTCAGCCGACGACGATGGAACCGCCAAAGCGTCTCGTTCTCGGAATCGATGCTCCAGTTGCGACGCAACTCGGGACCCTCCGTCACCAGCGAACTTCGTCGATACGCGCGGCTCGTGACCAATAAACGCACTAACGACTTGACCGACCGCGCCGGATCATCGCGCAAGCGCGCGGCGAGAAAATCCAGCAGTTCCGGGTGAGTCGGCTTTCCGCCCATCCGACCAAAATCATTCGGTGTCGCGACGAGGGGGCGACTAAAGGTCCATTGCCAGATGCGATTCGCCATCGAGCGCCACGTCAACGGGTTGTCCCTCCGCGAAATAGACTCGGCCAACGCCGCACGGACGCTCGATTCATCGAAGCCGGGTTTGGTCGCAAAGCCCGTCGGTGAACTTTCCCAAAGCCGCGGGATGCCTGGCAACAATCGTGCTCCGGGCGCACTGACGTCGCCACGCCGAAGGAAGTGGATCGGTCGAGCCTTTCCGCCGGTCGATCGGAACTGTCCCTGTGGTTCGAAGTCCGTGGTCGCGGCAAACACGAGTTGCCCGCGCGGAAACGTTCGAAGCTCCTCTTGGACGGTCGACAATTGCTTGTTCCAAAACTTCATCCGCGCTTCAAACGCCGGCGTTCGTTTCGACTGCTCGATCGCATCTCGTTCCGAGTGAAGCCGCACAAGCTCTTCCAGCTCCGCGTCCTCAAGAGACTGAGGCATGTACTCGCCGTCGACAAGAAACGCGGGTGACCAACGGTCGTTCGAAGGAATCGCATCGGACGCGGAGACCAAGCAATTGTTCGAAGCAACACTGCCATCGGACTGGACGGCTCGCAGTTCAGCGAGGGCTAAAATGAAATCGTCTTTGCGCTCGGCAAGCCGAGAACCAGTCACTCGAATCAATCGTACCGGACGTCCGTCTGTTCGGAACGAAACGGGCCTGGAACGGGGGTTCGCGAAATCAGTCGTCGTGTGATCCGCTAAGACGCGGCCCCCGTCAGCAAACGTTTCCGCGTCCGTCACCTCGATCTTAAAACGCGTCGGAAATCCAAACCCCTCCCCGATGTTGTTGAATTCGTCATAGCAGGCCACCAACTCGATTCGATCAAGTTTGACCGGGCTGCCCAGATCGACCTGTACCCACTTGGTCACGTCACGGTCTTTGCTAATCGTACTGTGAAAGCCGTGTCGCGAGGGAGGAACCCGATCGGCGGACGCCTCCAGCTCTTCAATCCTCGGATCGATTTCCCGAGCTTCGCGAGCCACTGTATTCCGAAGTTCGCGTTCAGCTCGCGCCTGCAATCGGCGCACACCGGACCTTTGGGATTCGAGTTCACGTTTGCGTTGGATCTGTTCCTGATTCAACCCGGCGTACACCCGGTCGGCACGGTCAATGGCCGCGAACACCGCATGGACTCGGTAGTAGTCTTCGCTCGCGATCGGATCAAACTTGTGATCGTGGCACTGAGCACACTGGATCGTCGTGCTCTGAAACACATTGAACACCGCCGAAACTATCTCGTCGCGATCGAGATGTTTCGCGATCCTGCCATCCAGCTTACCTTCACCCACTTCGACGTGGCCGATAAAGTCCCAGGGCCCCGCCGCAAGGAAGCCCGTCGCAATGATCCCGGTTGCACGATCGGTCGCGACGCGGTCACCTGCAATCTGCTCCCTGATGAAAACATCGTAGGGCTTGTCCTGATTGAAGCTTTCGATGACGTAGTCGCGGTAGGGCCACGCATTCATCCGCGGCTTGTCTTTGTCGTAGCCATGCGTCTCGGCGTAGCGCGCCACGTCCAACCAGTGCTGGCCCCATTTTTCACCGAAAGCCGGATCGGCCAGCAATCGATCCACGACGTTGACCCAAGCTTGCTCTGGATCGCGGCGAAAGTCGTCGACAAAGGCCTCGATCTCCGTCGGCGACGGAGGCAATCCCGTCAAGTCATAGGTGATACGTCGGAACAACGTCCGCGCGCCGGCTTGGCCCAGAGGCATGAGTCCCTTCGCATCAAGCTTTTGTTCCACAAACCAGTCGACCGGATGAATCGATTCCGGGACCTCCGATTCTTGGATCGGTTTCAGCGACCACCAATCGAGATCCGCGATCCTCGGTACTTGCAGTCTCAACCCGCGGGGAACCTCCGCACCTGCTTCAATCCACTCCCGAATCGCGGCGACTTCAGTCGCGTCAAGAGGCACCGCATCCTTTGGCATCTCGTGGGTTCCATCGCGCACGGTAACGACTTCGAGCAAACGACTCGAGTCCGGCTGACCCGCGACGACCAGTTCCGAGTCGAGAAGACGGGTCGGATCGACCATCGAAAGACCGCCTTCAGAATCCTCCTCGTCGTGGCACGCCAAGCATCGAGCCGAAAGCACCTCGGCGACGGACGCAAACAGCCCCTCCTCCGCGACCAGTCTGGAAGCGAAGAGGAGCGGCAGAAGAAGGAACGCGAGTCGTCGGATCATTTGGCAGAATACGCGGGTCAGCGGTCTCACGTAGCATATCGTATTCGCCAACGACGGAACCGTCTTCTCGAGTTCGGCTCTTGGCGACCCGAAGGGATGGCCCACCCACGCCGGCATCGAACCATGCGGCCGATCGTCGGTGAATTATCTCCGCGGATGCCGGATTTCAGGTCTCTCCAGAAGTGACGAGGCGCGGCCCGGATGTAGACTCAATTCTCTCGAGCAGCAACAGGAATTTGGCATCTGGTCGACGACGAAAACGAGGTACTCTTGCGTTTGCAGAACAAGTTCCAGTTCGTTTCGTCATCCGAATCACAGTCCCTTTTACCCGAAACGTCAGTCCATTGAGGCCCAGATTCAAAGCCTTGCTTTTTCGAAAGACGTCTAGGCGATTTGCGGTGATGAAGCGGTGAGAGCGACGAATGCGAAGCCCGTGACTTGGCTGGGTGATCTCACGCTCGACTGTCCCGCCGAATGGGCTTCCATGGCGCTGCGTGCCCAACAGGTTCAGGAAGGAACCTGGCGGTGGTGGATCCATTTGGAGGACGAGCGGTCGCAGCGTTTCGCGAGCGAGATTCTCCGGCACGTCGGACTGCTAAGTGAGTCGTCGTCCGAAGCACGCGGCGGCTGATTAACTGTCACCCTTGCGATACATTACATCGGTTCGCAAAACATACTTTCGTCCGCTGGCCACCGGCTCGCCGCGATGCCGAAGATGGTGGATGAAGAACAGCGCCATGCCCTTCTTCGGCCGGACCGTCAGCCGTTCGATCGTCGTCTCACCACCGGCAAAGTCATCGTTCAGGTACACCATGAACGTCAAATGACTTCGTTCACCCGTGTCACGTTGAAAGTATCCGTCGAAGTGCCAATCAAACAGTTGGCCGATTTCATAGCGGTTGTAGCGTAGCCGCTCATTCACGCCGCACGCGTGCCAGTCGGCGATCCT
>JBCBLJ010000569.1:0-5618 GCA_038520195.1 Planctomycetota bacterium | reverse complement strand
CTCGAGGGGTACATTTTGTGGTCAAAAGCTAGGAAGATAGAATAAAAGGAAACTGATATGCAACATAGGGAATTCACTCAAAAAGCTAGTTACAGAATGTATTTTCTTGAGAATCTAACAGTTTGCCTCCTGCTGTCACTCAGTCCTTTATCAGCATCCACTCACACTGCTCCGTGTCAGTTCCTCTCTTCCTGCAGCCTGAAATGGCAATGTATCATCTCCATGTAAACGACCGATCGCGCGGTCGAAAGCGTCGCCCTCTCTGTCTTTCTGCCGTGTTACGCTGCCGAAAACAATCGTCGGCACCGCTGGGGTTGGCCAGTTCGTTCGGCAACATGCTCGACCCCATCGGGGGTGATCGCGCGCCACAGGGCAATCTGGAGCGGGTTTGGTCGGCGGCAGTGTGAATGAGCTGCGTTCGAGATTGAACGCTGGAGAGTGTTACCACGAAGGACACGAAGAACACGAAGGGGATCGGTGGGATGAAGGAGGTGGAAGGGATGCGGGGCGGGCTGCTTGACCAGGGTGTGCGGTGGAAGATTTCCGGTGGGGGTGCTACCACGAAGGACACGAAGGGCATGGGAGGGATGCAGGAGGCGGATGGGATACGGGACGAGGTGATGAGGAGATGAGAGCTCGACCGCGGCGGACGTCCGGTTGCGGGGGTGCTACGCAACCCGCCACGCTCGGTATCTCGAGTCACGCGTGGCCCAATCGCCAACGGCGACTATCTGGACTCGCGAATGCTCGCCGACCCGCGCGCCGCGACGACGATGTGATCCAACACCGAAATCCCCACCAGTTTGCCGGCTTCGGTAAGCCGATCGGTGACGTTGAAATCCTCGCGGCTGGGCGTTGAGTCACCGGAGGGATGATTGTGGACCAAGATCACCGATGCGGCTGAGTCGCGAATCGCGGGGCGAAACACTTCACGCGGATGAACAAGGCTCGCGTCCAATGTGCCGCGGGTGATCAAATGGGTGTTGATCGGAACGTTCTTGGTGCTGAGCGTCACGATATGAAACTCTTCCTGAACACCATTTTGAGAGAGCGTCGCGAATCGATCATCGCAAAATCGCATCGCGTCACTGGTGCTGGTGATGGCCGTGTGCGATTCGCGATGAGTCTGTTCGTCGAGGGCGACCCGACGACCGAGTTCGATCCCGGCCATTAACGCCGCGTAGCTTGTTTCGGTGATCGCCGGACTGATCTTCCAGGCCTCCATCGGAGTGCAGCGTCGCAGGTCTGCAAGCTTGTCTTGAAAGCGATTGTAAAGACGTTGGCCGGCCTCGATCGCCGATTCTCCGCGGATGCCCACGCGGATCAAAATCGCAAGCAGTTCCGCCTCCGAAAGCGCTTCGGCGCCGCGTGCCATCAGACGCTCGCGGGGCCGTTGTTCTTCGGGCTGAGCGGTGACCTGGGTCCCGTTGACTTGGCGTTCGATCCAGTGCGCCGGGTCCATTCGGACGCGGGTGTTTCGCCACGCGTAGGTCTCTTGCTCGTTCGTCGCGTAACGGTCGAGCACACCTTCGCGGACCATTTCGTTGAGCGTCGTGGTGACGAACTGCGCCGTGAGTTCGCCGCAACGTTCTTTCGCCTGTTCCCGCGAGAAGGCGGCGACCGGCGTGAGCGAACGGAACAACTGCAAAAGCTTTTCGCGTCGCTTCTCGGTTTCCGCCATCACTGCCCTCGTGGATCCACCTTCGATCGTGAGATTTTGAAGGAGGGGAATGGGGGTGTCGAGCGGGAGTCGGCCCGAATTGCGACAAGATCGCTGGGGTTTACGAGGGTGAAGCTCGCACGTAGACGTCTCTTCAAGAAGCGTTACTTCATTCCCGTGGCATGAGTGCTGTTGCAAACAGACGGTCCGCCACCCAAGCGTCTCAGCGCCGTGGCTTGGCGAACTTGATTTTTTCGATCAGCTTGACAACCTGATCGGATTCATCGCGGTAGCCGCTGACAGCGGTAATGGCTCGGATGACGTGAGCGTATCGCAGGTTGTAGTCGACATCGATTTCGACTTCGGGGCCATCATCCCCTTCGATTGGTTCGTCAGTGCCGACAAACGAAATGACATTCGCGCGGAGTTTGTCGAAGTCGTTGCCTAAATCGATCTCGTTGAGCGCCATGCCTGCCAAGCGTCCCTGTGCGTCAGCCCGCAAACGCAGCTTCAGCGGTAGATCGGTGATGGTGTCGGTGCTCGCACCCTTGCCGCCTAGCGGCATGCGGATGCTAAAGTCGCCTTCCTGTTCGACGATTTTGAAGGTCATGACGAAGAAGACCAGCAGTAGAAAGACGATGTCGATCATGCTCGTCATGTTCAACTCGTTCTTTTCTTGCGTGACCTCGCGGCGGATTCTCATGACCGATCCTCCTTGGCGCGAAGCGCGAATCGCTCGAGTTTCTCGTCTTGGGCGACCTTGATGATCTCTTGTATCTGTCCGGCGGCGACATCCTGGTGCCCTCGGATGATCACGTTGGCGTCGGCCGGAGTCTTCTTTTCGGAGCGGATGACGGCGAGCTCACGGCGCAGTCCAACGCTCAGTGTTTCCGTCGAATAACTGTCGCCGCCGAGGATGATTTCACCGTCTTTTGCGACGTGCAGAATGATCGGGTACTCCAGCGGCGCCTCAGGAGGTTTGACGAGTTGGCTGTTGGGTAAAACGACCCGCTCGTTTTCCTCCGTCTGTGAAAAATTGATCAGCACCATGAAGAACGCGATCAACTGGAACGTCATGTCGATCATGGGCGTCAGATCGCCCTCCGCCAGGTCTACCTTTCTCGGCTTGATCTTCATTGGCCGCCCCCGGGTTGAACATCCTCGAATCGGCTCATCAAGTTTTCACTTTGAACTCCGACTTCGAGCAACAGCCGCGCGACGCGGTTTCGCAAGATGTTGTACGCGGCGATCGCGGGGATCGCGATCGCAAGACCGACCAATGTGGTGAACAATGCCGTCGAAATACCTTCCGCCAGCTCGGACGGCTTCGGTGTCGTGGGGCTGGTCGCGATGACTCGGAACGAGGCGATCATCCCTTGGACGGTTCCAAAAAGACCGATCATCGGACTGAGGTTTCCGATCAATGCCATGTAGCTCAATCGGTGCTCCAGCTTCATGCTCTCTTCTTCGCCAACTTCCTGCATTCCTTCGAGTGCTTTGGTGTAGCCGCGTGAGATTTTGGCCAGACCGGCCGAGAGTACTTGGCCGAGAACGGATTCGTCGGTCCGGGCCATGTCGTACGCTTCCTGGAACTGTTTCGCGTTTAGCTTTTCCTCAAAGCTCTCGACCAACTCCTGCGGGCAAAGTGTTTCGCGCCGCGCCGCGAGCATGTTCATGACGAAAAGGGAAACGAGCGTCACTGACAGCACCAGGAACACGATCATGTAGGTGTAGCCGAGTGACTTGATGATCCACGTGAGCAGGGAATCGTTTTCGCCAGTGTCCTCGGATTCTTCCGCCTTCTCTTTCGCGCCGTCGTCGGCATCGCCGCCTCCGTCCGCATCGCCACCGTCGTCAACGGGCTCTTCATCGGCACCGAATTCCGCTTCGGCATCGCCTTGAGCGATGGCGGTCGAAACGGGGCCTGCGGCGGCGAAAATCAGGGCGAGGGCAAAAAACAAAGCGTGGCAGATGACTCGGGGGGCGCTGGGAGACGCCGAGAAAAGTTGGGGGAGGGGCTGGGTCATCAACGACAATCTCCGAGAGAAGAGCTTGGTGGTTCCATTCGGCGAGGAGCAGACGCCGGTCTTTCCTTGAACCGTGCAGTTTAACAGACGTTCCCAGCGAACCGAAAGGAATTGGCCACCCGCGGGGATGAAATCGTCTTGGCGGCGTCCATTAAGAAGCGTACGGCGACCGGCTACACGTGTCATGATGAATGCGCCGGTGCACGTTCTCAGAAAGGCGTCGGGTAGCTGCCGGTATATCCGTAAAGACTCGAGATCACAAACCCTGCCAGGTAGACCGCGAATGCCAGTAGCGTCATGGCCTTTCGTCGGTCCCCGGCACGGCTTTCGACCCAGTGAGCGAAAACGCAAAGTGCGACAATCGCTAGTAAAACCGGCGTTGCGTTCTTCCATTTGATGGCGATGCCGCTCAAGTGGACCCAGCCGATCATGGTCATGAAACCAAGACCGAAGCCGCGAATCAGCGTGAACACGACCGCTACCACGATCCAACCGGCACTGCCGTTGGAAGGCGAGATGGCTTTGGCAGGGTCCGCGGTCGATTCGGGAGCCGCATAGGGATTGATCGGTGGCTCGGTCATGATCGATCCCGAGTGAAGAGCGAGGAACGCCGGTTTGCGGCTGGTGCATTGTAATCGTCTACTCGACGTTACATGCTTCGCCTTTTGGCGCGGGAATCAATTGATTCCATCAGGAGAGGGTGGCCTATGTCGCCCGTCCCGCGTTCGATCACTTTCGCGTGATCGAAACACGACTCTCCCATTCGGGCCACCCGGCAAGTTGAAGCTTGCACGTAGGCATCTCCCAGCCTGCCTTATTTCGTTCCCGCCCCATTCGGAAGTTTGCTGGCTTGTGGACAGCACCGAAACCAAGACTCCGATCAGGGAGCGATGCGCGAACGCCGCCGCCCAAAAGGTACGGCGTGTTGTGGCCCATGGTTGGACTCGAGTCCATCCTTTGCGGCCGCAAACTAAAACGCGAGCAGGAGTCGACTCGGCGCTTCGAGGTAGCTAATGACGTCATTCAGGAATCGCGCGGCCGCGCCACCATCGACCAGTCGGTGATCGTAAGACAACGACAGCGGCATCATCAGCCGTGCCTGAATCGAATCATCCGGCATCACGACCGGAAGCTTGCGGCTTCGACCGACCAAGAGGATCGCAACTTCGGGAACATTGACCATCGGGGTGGAGTATTGTCCTCCGATCGCACCGAGGTTGCTGATCGTAAAGGAGCCGCCACGAAGGTCGTTGACGGCGAACTGGCCGCCACGAACTTTCGCCGCCATTTCGGCGAGCGACCGCGTGATGTCGGGGATACTCATCCGATCGGCGTTTTTCATGACCGGAACGACGAGGCCGCGGTCGGTGTCGACGGCGATGCCGATGTTGACGTAGTCCTTGTAGATGAGTTGTTCGTTTTCTTCGTCGATCGTCGCGTTGATCGTGGGATGTTTCTTGAGCGATGTCGCCACAGCCTTGATCAAGAACGGCATCGTGGTGAGCTTGAGGTCTTGCTTGGCGTAGTCTTCCTTGCTGCTTTGGCGAAGCTGCTCCAGTTCAGTCACGTCAGCGTCATCAAAGTTGGTGACGCGCGGAACCGTCGACCAGCTCTTGAGCATTTGAGCGCTGATGGTCTTGCGAATCTTGCTCATCCGCTCGACATGCACTCCCCCATGGTCATCGACGTCGGCGGTGCCGGGGACATCGGTGGCTGGTTGCGACGAGGGCGTGACTGTCGCGGACTTTGCGGGATTGCCCGCCGGCGCTGAGGACTGGCTGGCCGCGCGGACGGCAGAAAGAACGTCGTCACGTGTGATGCGACCGCCTTCGCCGGAACCGGCGACGTGGCTCAAGTCGACGCCGACCTCGCGGGCGAAGCGGCGTACGGCCGGTCCCGCAGGGATGACTGCGCCCGCGTTGGCGGGCGCT
>JBCBLJ010000694.1:0-4500 GCA_038520195.1 Planctomycetota bacterium | reverse complement strand
TCGCCGCGGCGAATGTTACGATCAGCAGCAATCGCAACGAATAGCGACGAAAGTAGAGCCGCAGCAACCGTGGACTCAAAATCAGTCGCCACTCAAAGAAAACAACGAGCACGATCAACGCGGAAAAAGCAAGGATTCTCAGTTCGAGCATGGCAGTGTTTTCGGCACGGAAACCGATCATCAAAGGCGCGCCGTTTTAACCCAGCGTCAGATCATTGACCAACTCATTGACCAACCGTCGGTCGGCACCACCCGGCGAGGTCTTGACACCCCACCGGTCGCATTTATGTTCAAACAGTCATCTTCTGATTGATCTTCGCCTTGATGCAGTGCAATGTTCCGCCTTCGAGAGATCGTGCTCGTTCTTTGGGTCAGCGCTTGGGGACTTGGGACCGCGTTCGGCTCCGACGAAACACCCGAGATCGCGTGGGCCAATCACAGTCACACGATGGAACTCTCATCGGGTCAGATTCGCGGCCCGGCAGTTGACTGGATTCGTCGCGCCGCGACCAATTGCCAGTTTGTGCTCTTCGGTGAACAACACGGTGTGGCTCAATTGCCCCAAGTTGTATCGGCGATCTACACGGAACTTCACCCGGAAGGGTTTGAGTCTTTCATCATGGAAAGAGGCCCGTGGGTGGCGCGTCAGCTATCCGATCTGGGAGTGAGCGAAACGCTGCAGAAATTCCCACATGCGGTGGCCTTTGACTACGACGGCGAAGTTCAGCTGTTGAAGAATGTCGAATCGCTGTCGGGCGACCGGGACAACGTGTTTTGGGGTGTTGACCAGTCGCTGACGGCGATCCATGGGTTGCATCGACTCTCGAAGATTCTTCCCACTCACTCTTCGCGCCGAGCCGCCAACGGCCTCTTCTTGAAGGATGCACTCCAGGGCGGACGTTTTTTGAGTCAAGACCATTCGCTGGACTTCAAGATGCTGCGTCGACTGGCAGGGTCAGGACTCGGCGAAGAAGCCAAATTGATTCTCGATGCACTTGAAAAAAGCCAATCGATCTTCGTTGCGTACCACAACAAAGAGCGTGACGCTCGGGGCATTTATGCAAGCGACTCCATCCGAGAGCAGTACATGATGGACCAGATCGATCACTACATCTCAGAATCGGCTCGTAGTGGTCAACCACGCCCCAAATGCATTGTGAAGATGGGCGGAGCGCACATCATGGAGGGGATCGGCCCCAACGGTGTACGGACACTCGGTGACCACATCCAAAAGGCCGCGGACGCAAACGGTCTGGATGCACTGCACATCGCCATCCGAAGTCATTCGCAGGATTCGGGATGGCCCGCGCAAGCATTTGCCGACAGTTCGTTGGTATTGATCGACACACGATCCTTGCGGGCCCTTCTTCCAGAATCCGCCGTCACAAGGGACTTTGCGAAACTCGCCCGAGACATCTGGCAATACGACGCTGTCATCTTGATGAAAGATGCTGTGTCCGACACTTCCGTCGAACTCAAGGGCTATGAAGGCGATTTCAAGCGGGGCTTGCTCTCTTCTCTCGCGGTACTGCTGATTCCTGTGTTGACGACGATCAGTCTGGCGGTGCCATTCGGGAGGAAACTGTGGGGAAGAAAGAAAAAGCCTGAGTTGCTTACTCCCTTTCAGCCGTGGCTCATCGTGGGTTTGTTGTCTGCCGTACTCTTCGCCGCGATCGTATTTCAGGTACTGCGGATTCGCCGGTGGCAAGCACCCGAGTTGTCTGGCCTGAACCATGCACCCTGGATGCTTGGACTGGAGTTCCTGTGCGTTCTCATGCCCCTCTCACTGTCGGTGATGATGCTTAAGAAAACGTGGTGGTCTGGAACTCAGCGATTGCACTTCGGATTGGCCAGTGTCGGTCTCGCGGGACTAGCCGTCTTCAGTCATTGGTGGAATCTAGGCCGCATGCTGGGCTGAGCCCTGAGCCCCGACGCGTGCAAGAAGCGCAAAGGTGTCATGTCCAATTGGTGTCACCCATCATGTCCAATTATTGGTGGAATCTAGGCCGCATGCTGGGCTGAGCCCTGAGCCCCGACGCGTGCAAGAAGCGCAAAGGTGTCATGTCCAATTGGTGTCACCCATCATGTCCAATTGGTGTCACCCACGTGTCACCCACCATTTGCCTTTGGTGCCCCATGAGCGGCGACATCGGGTTAGGAGCCCGCCGCTCATTTATCTTCGTTGCATACCGCGAATTAGCGTCCGAAGTCCGAGCTCGGGTCCTCTTTGAGCTCAAGGAGGTCCTCAATCGCGTCGGTCTTGCCCTCCAATTCTCGGAGAGCCTTGCGGAATGCATTGCGAGAGTCCCATGCATTGTCCGCGAATTCCTGAACCGGATCGCCGGAAAGTCGAACAACGGAGAGCAAACTGCCGCTGTTGAAGAAGGTGCCGTACTTGTCTGCCAGCTCGTAGCCGCGACGAGCGTACAGCCGCCATGACTCCTCGTACTTGCCCTCGTCGTAGAGCTTCGAACCATCAAAGAGAGCTCGCTGAGCAAACCGAATCCCGTCAATCTTGGTCAAATCACGTTCTGGTAACTCCATCGGGTCCGCGATCACCTTACCGATGACGTTCACCAGCCCATTGAATGCTTCGCGATCGGCCTCCGCGATCTCGATTTCTTGGATACGCGTTCGTCCATTGTCAACGGTAAGGTAGATCGGTGCTCCGTGGATGGTCCGCAGTTTGGCATACGGAACCGGATTCTCGCTCACGTGCTTGCCGGTGATCACGTGGCGGGCGAGGATGGCAAAGATGGCCTCTCGGTTTTCGGCAGTCGGATTGTCGACGAGCTCCTTGTACACTACCTCATCCCAAGCTTCATCGACGGGAGCAAAGATCGTGTAGGCCGCCGAATCCGCCAGTGCGAGATCGAGCCCGCTGGCCTGAAGCAAGGTCATGAGACGTGACAAACGAGGATCTGATTGAATCAATTCGAGCGTGCTTTGCTCCGCCGGCAAGATGACCGAATTGACAACATGGATCAGGCCGTTGGCCGTGGGAATATCTGTCTCAAGAATCTCCACTCCGTCGATTGTCGCGGTACCTGCGTTGGTCGCGAAATTCAGTTGCTGACCAAAGGCACTGATAGGGGTCACGTCGGCGACACCCAACCGTGTTGCTCCGTACGATTTCCCGGCGCTGTAAACCGCGTCCGAAATGTGATGCTTGATGATGTCTTCCAGCCGCTCGTCATTCTCAGGCCGAAAAAGTGATTCGACAACTTCGGCACCGAGCCGCTCGAACGCGGCATCGGTGGGTGCGAACACGGTGTAGTTATCGTGCACATTCTGAAAAAGCTTTCCCTGCCGGCTGGCGGTGATCGCTCGGGTGAAAATCGTGAATCGCCCATCTTCCTGCAAGACCTGGTAAAGGTCATCGCTCGTGGGAGTGAGCACGTTGTCGATGACATAGATCACTCCGTTGGAGCAGGGGATCCGTTCGCCGGTGAAGTTTGCATCGCCGACTCTCTTGTTTCTGTAATCGATCGACAGCCACTGCCCATTGATCATTTGCAACGTGGAGTACTTCTCGAGTTCGAACGGTGGTTCCGCCCGATTCAAAACGTGATAGTTGAAAACTTCCTCCAGTCGGTCATCATTCCGCGGGTCGAGCAGCGTCTTCAAAGCACCCTCTGGCAGAGACTCAAACGCAGTGTTGCTGGGCACGAAGACGGTGTAGTTGATGCTCGTCTTCTCGGCCAACGTAGAACCGATTTCCGTCTTTTCGAGCACTTTGAGAAATGATGAGAGGTCTTCGCGTTGGCTAATGATTCGGCCAACGGTCTGCGCCTCGGCGGGGTCGGCTGCGCGAATCGACCTGTCGGTCGCGACGGAACCGAGAAGCGTCGCGATGACAAATAGAAATCGGTAACAGAGACGGTTTGCGACCCGAGCTTCGCTCGTTTCGGGTTTCACACGTTGCATGGTAGAGTCCTTCGGGAGTGGAGACTGTGGCGAGTTCCCAGCCGCCAAATTCGGCGGCGTGAGATGGAAACCGTGTGACTCGACGTAATGCTCAGCCACATCTGCTGATGGGTGCACCTGCTCATGGATGCACCCGTTTGTCGGCGACAGCGGATGAGAGAGACCATTTCGTCTGCTCGTCGGTGACCTCGGCTGGTTTGGTTGCCAGCGTCCCCGTTCGGCTTCCAACCAGTTGGCAAACACGTTCCGGTTCATGGGTCAGCCAGGGTTTCGTGGCTGACGACTCGGTGGATGCAACCAAATCGTCAAAACGCATGTTGAAAACCGCCACGCCACTCGTCTTCGGGTTACCCATCCCCACGCACCTTCCATGTAGCGTCTTTCCAAGTAGTGCCCGCATGTGCCAGTCGCGATCTTGTCTGTTTCGCAAGACAAAGCTCTTCGGCTCCCTCCTGTCGTGCTGAATTCCAATTGGTGTCACCCATTATTCAATCCATGGCGAAACGACTGTGCCATTCGTGTCACCCATTATTCAATCACTCGATTCGTGGTCGAGCATTTCTGCCAACTGGA
>JBCBLJ010000678.1:0-4655 GCA_038520195.1 Planctomycetota bacterium | reverse complement strand
GCCTCATCAACATCGTCGACTTCTTTGAGTTCCGGCTTCGGTTCGGAACTTCCCTTTGACCGTGTGATGTGACAATTCGTGCAACGTGATCCTCGCTTTCAAACCCGGCTCCAACAATGCAAACGCAATTCTCTTTACCGCTGCTGACCGCCGCTCTTCTTGCGCACCTGCTGGTCGGTTCCGCATCGGCCGAACTCTCGATTTCCTTCTCCGAAGATGGCGGAGCAACGTTTGCGGATAGCTTCGAAGCTCGCCTCGATGAGAGCATGACGATTGGGATCTACCTTCGAGAGTCGGCCCCCGACACAGTCTTGTCCAGCCAAGGTCTGCTCTCATTCGGTGTTCAGGTTAACGCCTTGCCGGGGCAAGTCGGAACGATCATTGCGGCAACGCCCGATTCGCGTTTCGATCTTGAGAACCACAACTTCACATCTTCGAACGGTTTTGAGTGGGAGTACGCCGACACCGATCCGATCACGGATCTGAACAGCACACTGCGGCTGGGAAGTTTCGATTACCAGGCAAACTCACTTGGAACCAGCCGCTTTTCAGTGCGCGACCGATTGATCGGCTCGGGCATCGGCAATGCGAGTTGGTTGACACCCAGCCTCAGTGTGTTGGACGAGCAGATCTTCGGCTCCAACGCCGAAAGCTCTTTCCAATTCTCAATTTCCACCACGGCGATTCCCGAACCGAGCAGCTCCTTTTCGTGTTGTCTCGCGGCGACGATCCTGTTGACGCGAAGGAGACGCAAACGCTGATGAAGATTCGCCGAGAGGCGTACTCTCGGTGGTGGGACGGAAAGCCACAGCGCCATTGGACACCGATTTCGATTAAGCTGCCTCTCGTTGAAATGTCTTCGGGTAGGAAATCCTGGCTGATCGATGAAACGCAACGGCATCCCACTGGCTTGGCTCGCGGCCTTCGCGACGCTCGTCCTATCGACGTCACCGCAGTCTTTCGGCGTCGACGGAACGCCGACGTTCGAAGAACTCAAAGAGACCGGTGCCCAAAAGTCGCGTTATCTCTCGGGAGAGGCGGCCGTCGACCCGCCGACGAACGGCCAAGTCGATATCGACCGATTCCGCGATGAGATCAAGCCGATCTTGAAGCGTTCGTGTGCGGAATGCCACGGGGCAGCGACACAAGAAGGCAACGTGCGCATCGACACCCTCGATCCCGACTTGGTCGGCGGCAAAGACGTGGACTGGTGGCTCGAGGTCTTTGCGGTCGTCAGCAACGGCGAAATGCCGCCGCCGGACGAAGGCGAAATGCGAGACGCCGATCGTAGCCGGGTGATCGATTGGCTTTCAACTTCGATCCAGGTCGCGTCAGCGGCGAGGCGCTCCCAAAGCGACCACTCTTCGTTCCGTCGAATGACGCGGTACGAATACAACTACGCGCTGCAAGACTTGCTTGGGTTGCCCTGGGACTTCGCCCGCGACTTGCCGCCCGAAGCGCACTCCGAGGATGGATTTCAAAACAGCTCGGAACTCCTTCACATGTCCGTGATGCAATTCGAAACCTATCGCGAGCTGGCGCGTGACGCGCTGCTTCGAGCGATCCCGCATGGTCCGCGACCGCCGGTCCGACACTGGGGCGTTTCGATGTCGGAATTAAAGAGAATTGATTGGGAAAAGCAGGAAGCAGAACTTGAGAAGCTGCGGAAACAATTCAAGGACGATACCGAGAAACTGACCACCGAGTTGGCCAAGCGGCAAGAGAGTTTCCGAAAGCCGCCACGCGGCGCGCACTTCAAACAACTCTCGACCGGTCGAACAGTCGGTGCCAGTTGGAATTATCACAACGCGAAATTTGCCCAAGCACCGGCGGACTCGCCAGCGGAACTCGCGACGGCGTCCGATTTTGTCGCGGTGCTGCCCCGCAATGGTC
This sequence comes from Planctomycetota bacterium, assembly GCA_038520195.1. Taxonomy (GTDB): domain Bacteria; phylum Planctomycetota; class Planctomycetia; order Pirellulales; family Pirellulaceae; genus Stieleria. The sequence goes on along the minus strand of JBCBLJ010000678.1, from coordinate 2,762 downwards.
GTTTGACGATCGAACTGGGCGACCAATTGCCGGACGAAGGAAACATGCGAGTTCGAATCCGAGCCTCTCGAACCGCGCCGGGCGACGCCCCAAAGGACTTTCCGAGTTTGCAACTGCTGTTTGGATGGCAGGCAAGCAACGAAGGTCGAGCTCTCCTACCGACGGGCGACGACGCCTTGATCGTTGCGACCGCTGACGCCCCTGATGTCCACGAGTTTAGCATTCCTTTGGGAGAGCTTTATCCTCGCAACTCCGTGCGTGGTGTTTCGCCAATGGGAATCACGCCGAGCCCTTCGGAGTACATCCGGCTGGTGAATCACTCAGTCTCGCAGGGGTCGATCCAGATTCATTCTGTCGAGGTTGCCGCGCCGGTTTACGAGACTTGGCCGCCCGCCTCCTACGATCGTCTCTTCGGTGGTGCGAGCGAATTGGAAGAGCGACAACGCGCCCGCGCGATCTTGGAAGACTTCATGGATCGCGCTTGGCGGCGCGCGGTCACCGACGAAGAAGTCGATCGCAAGCTAAGACTGTTTGATGCCGTGCGGCCTCAATGCGAAGACTTTGAAGAGGGAATGGTTGAAGTGCTGGCAGCCGTTCTCGCATCGCCCAATTTCCTCTACCTCAGCCGTGACATCTCCGCAGAACTCGCGCCGCATGAGCTTGCGACGCGACTCTCTATTTTCCTTTGGTGCAGCATCCCCGACGCGGAGTTGCTTGAGCTAGCCGACAATGGGACGCTCGCCGATCCGGAAGTGTTTGATCACCAGGTCGACAGGATGCTCGCGGATCTGCGATCCAAACGATTTTCAGAACACTTCGTCCACCAATGGCTCGACTTGCAACTGCTCGACTTTCTCGCCGTCGAACAATTTGAGCCGCGGATCAGCCAGGACCTCAAGGACTCGATGGCTCGCGAACCGATAGCGTTGTTCCACGACTTTCTTCAGGGCGATGAGAGTGTTCTTGGCTTCATCCATGGCGACTACACGGTGGCCGATGAGCGTCTTTCACGACACTATGGCATCGGCAATGTTTACGGGAATCACTTCCGTCGGGTCGCTCTCGATCCACGCCAGCATCGCGGCGGTTTGCTCACGCAAGCCGGTCTTTTGGCGATGAACTCCGACGGCAAGGATTCCAACCCGCTCAAGCGAGGCATCTGGTTGCTGGAAAGCTTGCTCAATGACCCGCCACCGCCGCCTCCGCCGGCTGTTCCCGAAATTGATCTCGCCGACCCCGAAGTCGCGAAGATGACACTGAAGGAACGGATCGAAGACCACCGCAACCACGCCGCGTGCCGGTCGTGTCACATCAAGATTGACCCGTGGGGGATCGCTTTCGAAAACTACGATGCGCTGGGCCGATGGAGGACTCAAGTCAAAGGCAAGACCATCGACGCTTCGAGCAAACTATTCAATGACGAAGTGCTCGATGGCATCGGCGGATTGAAGCGACACCTGCTAGAACACCGGCAGGATCAGTTCATCCGAGCGATGGTTCACAAAATCACCACCTACGCGCTCGGCCGGCCATTGACGTTCTCGGATCGTTCCGAAGTCGACGCCATCACCGCCCAAGCGCGGCGCGGCGGCGACGGACTGGCAACCATCGTACGGTTGGTCGCGACAAGCGATCTGTTTCGTTCACCCTAGGAAGGATCAGCAAGGAACGTTGCGATGAGCAAGCTCAACACACTCGACCGACGGCGATTCTTACGCGGCACGGGAACCGCACTGGCCTTGCCGTTGCTTGGATCGACGCTAACGACAAGCGCCGCCGATTCTGAGCGAGCCGTCCCCAAACGCCTGGGTTGCTTTTATTTTCCAGATGGCGTGCCGATGCCTCTGGCCGAGGATCCGGCGTACAGGGATTGGTCCTGGTTTCCTCATGGCGGTGGCGAAGACTTCGCGTTCACGAAGTGCATGGAATCGTTCGAACCGCTGCGTCGAGACCTGACCGTTCTCTCGGGATTCTCGCACCCCGCCGGGCGGATCGTGCACGGCCACAACAACGCCGACCAGTTCCTAACGGGCGCCGCGACCGGCGGCGGCGACATGGATTATCAGAACACGATCTCGCTCGATCAGATGTACGCCAATCTGATCGGCGATGAGACGCGATTCGCATCTTTAGTGATGTCGACCGACGGGGGCACGGGAACGGCTCGCGGCAGCCACACGATCTCGTTCGATCAACACGGCCGGCCGATTCCGGCGGAGCATCGCCCAAAGCGTGTGTTTGATCAGCTATTTGTGACCAACGATGCCAACGCTGCCCGGCGACTCGCGTTGAGCACGAGCGCTCTGGATGATTTGTTGGAAGATGCAAAACAGCTGCGACGACGACTTTCCAGCAGCGATCAACAGAGCTTGGACGAGTATCTTGAGTCCGTTCGTCAGGCCGAAAAGAAAGTGGAAAAAGCTAAACGATGGGTCAACCTTCCGCTGCCTACGGTGGAAGCCGATCACCTTCATCTGGAAGCAACCACCGACGAGCCAAGGCTTTACGTTCAAACCATGTTTGAACTGGTGTACCTCGCGTTCCGGACCGACTCGACGCGGGTCGCGACCTATCAAATCGGCCGCGAAAACGGCGTCGGCCGCAGCGATCGACTCGGACGCGCGGTCGGCTTCGGCGCCGCCCATGCGTTATCACATGACACCAAGGAACCCGGCGGCTGGAAGAATTTCGCGACCTACTGCGGCTTCCTCAACGAGGAATACGCGCGATTCGCGACCAAGTTGAAGGAGACGCCCGAGCCG
>JBCBLJ010000605.1:0-5263 GCA_038520195.1 Planctomycetota bacterium | reverse complement strand
GCACGATTTGCCGGCCGAGCGAATCGCCGAGCTGGCGCCCAAGGGCATCATTCTCTCGGGCGGGCCGTCGAGCGTGTACGAGGATGGAGCGCCGCGGTGCGATCCCGGATTGTTCGAGCTCGGCATCCCGGTACTCGGGATTTGCTACGGGATGCAGCTTTTGTGTGACGCGACCGGCGGACAGGTCGTGCATGGTTCGCGTCACGAGTACGGTCATGCGTCCTGCGAGATCGTCGCCAGCGGGGAGTTGTTTGACGAGTTTCCCGGGTCGATCGATGTCTGGATGAGTCACGGTGATCAGGTGTCGGCGATCAGTGACGCCTATGAGCCGTTGGCGAAGACTTCGACGTGCCCCTTCGCAGCGATCCGGCACCAATCCTTGCCGATCTTCGGGATTCAGTTTCACCCCGAGGTAACGCACACGCCGATGGGCGGCAAGCTGCTGGAGAACTTTGTTCGCGGCATCTGTGGTTGTCAGCCGAGCTGGCACCTTGCCGATTTTGCGGAGCTTACGATTCAGCAGATCCGTGAAACGGTCGGCGATCGCCGAGTGATCTGCGGGTTATCGGGCGGCGTGGATTCTTCGGTGGTCGCGGCACTGCTTTACCGTGCGATCGGGTCGCAGCTGACTTGCATTTTGATCGACAACGGATTGCTGCGTAAAAATGAGCAGGCACTGGTGATTGATGAGTTCACCAATCATTTCAAGACGGACTTGCACGTGGTCGATGCGAAGGAACGCTTCCTCGCGTCGCTGGCGGGTGTGGTCGAGCCGCAGGAGAAACGCCGCCGCATTGGTTACGATTTCATCGAGTGTTTCAAGCAGGAAGCGTCGGGCATTGAGAACGCTCATTTTTTGGCGCAGGGGACCCTTTATCCCGATGTGATCGAGAGCGGTGCGGACCCGGACGGACCGGCGGCGACGATTAAATTGCATCACAACGTCGGCGGTTTGCCGGATGAGTTGGGTTTCGAGCTGATCGAACCGCTGCGTGATTTGTTCAAAGACGAAGTGCGGCGATTGGGTTTGGAACTGGGGCTGCCAGAGAAACTGGTTTGGCGTCATCCGTTTCCCGGACCCGGGCTGGCGGTTCGTTGCCTCGGCGAAGTGAATGAGCAAAAACTGGAAACACTGCGCGCCGCCGACGCGATCTTGATCGAGGAAATCGAGCGGGCGGGCCTTTATCGCGAGACCAGCCAGACGTTCGCCGTGCTGCTACCGGTGCAAAGTGTCGGAGTGATGGGCGACGCGAGGACCTACGACGACGCCATCGCGATTCGCAGCGTCAACACTGATGACTTCATGACCGCCGATTGGAGCCGTCTGCCCTACGAGCTGCTGGCGCGGATTAGCTCGCGGATCAGCAACGAGGTCCAGGGCGTCAACCGTGTTTGTTACGACATCAGCAGCAAGCCACCTGCAACGATTGAGTGGGAATAGCCATGTCCAGGCAATACATCTTTCAGATCGAAGGACTCACCAAAAAACACGGTCAGCGGGTCGTCTTGGACGATGTCCATCTCGCGTTCTACCCCGGCGCAAAGATCGGCGTCCTCGGCCCCAACGGTGCCGGTAAGTCGACGTTGATGCGGATCATGGCGGGGCAGGACACGGAGTTTGATGGTTCAGCAAAACTGACCAAAGGATTCACGGCCGGTTACCTCGAGCAAGAGCCGCCACTCGACGAGACCAAAACGGTTTTCGAGAACGTCCAAACGGCGGTAGCGGAACGCCGCGCGATCGTCGATCGCTTTAACGAGATCAGCATGTTGCTCGGTGACGTCACCGACGACAACGAGATGCAAAAGCTGTGCGACGAGATGGCGGAGCTTCAGGACACGATCGACACTCACAATCTGTGGGAGTTGGATCGTCAGGTCGAGATGTCGATGGCGGCGATGAACTTGCCACCGGGCGATGCCGACGTGACGAAGCTATCCGGCGGTGAGCGTCGTCGGGTGGCGCTGTGCCAGCTGATGATTCGGCAACCCGATTTACTGTTGCTTGATGAACCGACCAACCACTTGGATGCCGAATCGGTGTCCTGGCTCGAGCAACACTTGGATCACTATCCCGGCACGGTGGTCGCCGTCACGCACGATCGATACTTCCTCGATAATGTTGCGAAGTGGATTCTCGAAATCGACCGAGGGCGCGGTCTCCCATTCGAGGGCAACTACACGGCCTGGTTGGAAGCCCGCGAAAAGCGGATGGCTTTGGAGCAGCGACAACAGAAGGCGCGTCAGCGCACGTTGTCTCGCGAGTTGGAGTGGATTCGGATGAGTCCCAAGGCGCGGCAGGCCAAGAGCAAGGCGCGGATCAAAGCCTATGAGGATCTGGCGGCTCAGACTTTCGAGGACCGGCCAGACGAATTGGAAATTCAAATTCCTTCCAATCGCAACCTGGGCGAGTTGGTGATCGAAGGCAAGAACATCTCCAAAGCGTTCGGCGACAAGGTGCTGATCGATGACTTGTCGTTTCGTTTGCCGGCCGGCGGCATCGTTGGCGTCATCGGGCCCAATGGTGCGGGGAAGACCACGCTGTTCAAGATGTTGACCGGAAACGAGCCTCCGGACAGCGGTCAGTTCCGTGTTGGGGAAACCGTCGACCTTGGTTACGTGGATCAAAGCCGCGATTCACTCGATGATGACAAGAGCGTCTTCGAAGAGATCAGCGGCGGGACCGAGACGATTGTTCTCGGTGGCCGCAACGTCAATGCCAGGGCGTACGTGGCGAGATTCAATTTCAAGGGCCCGGACCAGGAAAAGAAAGTCGGCAAGCTTTCCGGCGGAGAACGCAACCGCGTTCATCTGGCCAAGCTACTGCGTCGCGGCTGCAACGTGTTGTTGCTGGACGAACCGACCAATGACTTGGACGTGGATACGCTGCGGGCGCTCGAAGAGGCGATCATGAACTTTGCCGGTTGCGTGGTGGTGACCTCGCACGACCGCTGGTTCCTTGATCGGCTCGCGACGCATATCCTAGCTTTCGAGGGCGACGGCAAGCTGACGTGGTGCGAAGGCAACTTTGAAGTATATGAACGCGGCCTTCGAGAACGATTGGGTGAGGATCCCGATTCGATTCGACAAGCCCGCTACAAGAGCATCCATGCGGGCTAGACCCAACCAACTACACCTGTTTGACGAACCGAAGGAGTTTCTGTCATGACGATTCTACGAGTCGGTACCAACGAAAAATACTCAAGCAATTGGGATTCGATTTTCGGAGGAAAGAAGAAGACGACAAAGAAGGTGGCCGCCAAAGCAACCAAAAAGACCGCGAAGAAGAAGTCCAACAAGAAGAAGAAAAAGTAGCGTCTCAAACGCGTATTCCCGGCTGCAGGGTATCGGTTTTCGGTCGACCCCCGAATCCTGAAGGCGGAAGCTCCAGAGGCTGTTTTCCGCTGACTCCATTGGCTGCAACCCGGTCCGCTGGCCGCGATGAACTCGTTGTGCCGGTCGTTTGTTTCGACAACTCTTTCACGTCATCCCATCGAAGACGCGCAAAGTCCGCACCAGGGCCCGCCGTCCTTCCTCACCGGTCCGCATCATGTCCAATGTCCCTCCACCGGAATCGCTCGACGATTCGTTAAAGCGGTTGGCGGGTTATTTGAATTTCTCAAGCGGTAGCGGTGACCCGTCCATCGCCGCCCTTTGGAATGAGGTCTTTGGCGGCGCGAGTCAGGGAGATCCGTTAACCGGTCCAGCCGCCTGGTTGGTGCTCAAGAACTGGCTCGAGCACACGCTTGACGAGCTGTCAAAAACCGAGACAGCGTTCGCCGATACACGCCAGGCGCGCGACGTCACTCAGCTCTTGTTGAGTGAACTGCTTCCCGCATACATGGACTACCACCGTGACCTGCTCTTTCACCAAGAGCCGGAGGTTTTGTTCAACGGGTTCTTTTTCGCTCGTGCATCGGAGTCATTGCTTCAGCTCTACACCGAGGGCGGTTTCGGCGGTGCAGACGCAGAGCGTCCCGCGCTAGCCGATAAAGCGAGGCAAGCCATGGTCGCGGAGGCGATCGAGAGTTTGAATGTCTTCGTCGGTTATCGCCCCGTAGCCGTCTTGGAAAATCGACGTTGCCAGCCTTACCCGCATGAATTTGTTCGACCAATTCCGCTCTACGCCAAGGGTGCGGGTGTTTCGGCGGGTTTGTACTTTGAGCTGATCTCGCGGACGATTGAGATTCTCCGTGACACCGATGATTCGGTGCTTCGATCGGCTTCGTTTGAGATTGATCGACTGGACGAACTCGGGTTGGACCCTCGTGCTTACGATTTTGATCACCCCGTCAATCGGCGGCCGAACTACCACTTCGGTGGTTGGGACGAGCGAAGTGTCTCCGGTGACGGGTACTATTCTCGTTTCGTCCTCCGTCAGGTCACATTGGATTCGCTGCTTAAGCGAGTCGGAGACCGCGACCTGATCGGTCGGCAACAACTCAGCCCCGGGGAGTTACTCGATGAGGCCGCGACGGTGTTGGCCGGCACCATTCTGATGGCGAGCGGCATCAGCGGCTGGGGACCGGGAGCGTACTCCAGCGATGTGACGCTGAGCACGCTGATGAAACCGATCTCGGACTATCGAGACGCGTTTTATCTCGATCGGCTTGCCAAGCTGACGGGGGCTCATCGAAAGCGACTGGAAGATGAACAACGTGTGCGGCGGCAACCGTTTGGCGCGGCCCGGCAGCATCTCAACGCAGCTTTGGCCGAGCGCCGTGCCGCGCAAGTGCAGCATGTTCAATTGGCGCGGTTGTACGCGCGGATGGGCTATCCAGACGCCGCGACTCGGCAGATCGACGTGGTCCCTGCGGCTTCGGCGCGCATGATGTGTCGCATCGATTGCGAGATCACGTTGGGCCTTCGCGCCCTGCGTGCCGGTCAGCTGGATGTCGCGATGGAGGTGCCGGCACACGCCTACGATTTGCTCCGCCGGGCGATCAAGTGCGGCGCGTTGGCGGACCCTTGGGATTTGATCGGGTTTGGCGGCCAATTCAGTTTGCATCCCAGCCCCGACTGTTCGGTTCATGATTCGCGGGTCGACGATCTGCTGTATCTGGTCGACCAGCTTTTCAGTTACATGGCGAGGGTGTGGAGTGAGGCCGCGGCACGCAATGACACCGAAGCCTACCAGCGCATCAGCACGCTCTATCGCGATGTGGCCGAGTGGTGGCGTCAGTTTGGCGCGCACACGGTGGAGTCGCTCGAGCGACCAACCGCGCCGAATCATACGAGTCTAAAGGATCGACGACCTCGAGCG
>JBCBLJ010000885.1:0-3317 GCA_038520195.1 Planctomycetota bacterium | reverse complement strand
TTCCACCGCATTGCGAAGTTCCCGGATGTTGCCCGGCCAGTTGTAGCTCAACAGTTGATCGATCGCAGCGCCGGAAAAAACGCGGGGAAGGCCGCCAATTTCGACAGACAACGTCTCCAAAAAATGATTCGCGAGGCTGAGGATGTCCTCGCCACGTTCGCGCAGCGGGGGCATCTCCAATTCGACGACACGAAGCCGATAGAGAAGGTCCTCGCGAAACAGTTTTTGACAGACCAACGCATCAAGATCGCGATTGGTGGCGGCGACGATCCGTGCATCCGCTCGGATCGATTCGGTTCCGCCAAGTCGCTCAAAGGGCATGCCTTCCAGGAGTCGCAGTAACTTGGCCTGACAATTCAGCGACATTTCTCCGACTTCGTCCAAAAAAATTGTCCCCCCTTGAGCACGTTCGAATTGCCCGATCCTTCGAGCTTCCGCTCCGGTGAACGCTCCCTTCTCGTGACCAAACAGTTCGCTTTCCAGCAAAGACTCATTGAAGGCGGCACAGTTGACAGCGACAAAGGGTCCTCCAGCACGTTGGCCCAACTCGTGCACGAGCCGAGACGCGACCTCTTTGCCTGTCCCGCTTTCGCCCAGGATCAGTGTCGTCACCTCGGTCGCGGCGACCTTCGCGAGCTGTGCTCGAAGCGTTTGAATGGCCGGGCAATCACCCAGCAATCGAACCGTGGATTGCTTGAGCTGGCCCCGCAGTTGTTCATTCGCTCGTTCCATCCGCTGGTACTGTTCGAGCCATTCGATCGCCATCCCCAATTGCTGCGCCACCGAGACTACGAACTCAAGATCGGCAAGATCGAAACTTGATTCCCCGGCGCCTCGAAATAACTCGATCGCTCCGCGGGCGCGTTTGCGCCCCGGAATTGGAACACCGATCACCGTCCCACGTTCGACCGGGTCTTCACTTTCGGGGCTCGACCACGAGATGTTCTCGTTCACATCGATCAACACCGCCTCGTCACGCTCCATCACCCAGTTGGACAGCACGTTGGCGGATTCGCGGTTGGGCTGGGCTTCGCGACCGGGCTGGGCTTCGCGACCGGGCTGGGCTTCGCGGCCGGGCTGGGCTTCGCCGCAGACGAACGCTCGCAGTCGACCCGCGTGCCCGCGTAACGAGACTTTACCGGCAAGCGCGGCAACGACTTCGGCCGAAGACCGAAGCGCGTAGCGGCAGAGGGACTCAACATCTTTGGCGCGATACATCTCGCGAGAAAGCCGATAAAGAAAACTCAATTTGCGAATCGGCCCCGAAGTCGAGTCGGCACCGATCGGGTCTTCCGCGATTCGATTCTTTTCGTCGCCAAAGATCCGACGGACGCGAGTGTTGTCGCTCAAGTGCGCTGGATTAAGACCCTCGTTCTCGACTTGGTCGCGAGAGAACACCAGCATGAATTCGCCGATGCGGATGAGGTCACCGCACCGAAGGACGCTTTGCTCGATGGGCCGCGAATTGACAAACGTGCTATTGAGACTGCCTTGATCGTCGATCTGCCAAGTGCTGCCCGCGCACTGCATGATCGCGTGGATTCGTGACACCGACTCGTCTTTGAGTTGGATATCGCATGCGGAGTCCCGACCGATCTTCAACGGACTCGATGGGTCCAACGTGAACGTCGAGCCGGGCGAGGCTCCGTTTAGGAAAATCAGACAATGCAACGTTGGATTGACCCCAAACTGTCTCTGAAGAGCGCCCAAATATGTGCGCTCCAACTCTTCGAAATCGTCCACATTTGGACAATGGACAGTCTATCGACGGCCGGTTCGACGTCAATGTAAATCCTGCAACCCCATAGTGAAAAAGGCTTTGCGTCGGTTTCGTCAAACGTCTTCTGGAAGTTGGCGCGGGTTCTGCATTGGCGAGGGCACACGAAATCGAACCCCCTTCCGGTCTGAGCATCCTGGCCGGAGCCCGCTTTTCTTTCCGACAGGACCGTTGTGATGAAACGATTCGCAAACAACCCTCGACACGCCCGACGCCTGCGCGCCGAGGCACTGGAAGCCCGCCAGCTGCTCGCCGGCGACCTCGGTGCACACGGCCACAACCCCGACGTGAATCGTGACGGGAACTTGACCACTCTCGATGCGCTCGTGGTTCTCAACTCGCTGGAACGTCACGGAGACGACCATCCCATTGATGACTCAAACCAGACACTCGATGTGAATCTGGATGGTCGGTTGTCGCTGCGAGACGCGTTGATCGTTGTCAATCAACTGCATGAGTTGGAGGACCCGCAATCCGTCCGTGGCTTTCGCTATTGCGAAGTGATTGCGGTCTACGTCGATGCACAAAACCCACGGACGGAGGTTTGGGGAACTCAAGGCCTCAATGCTTGTCCCGTCGAGGTTTGGGAGGCGGTCGACTTCGACGTGGTCAAGGATGAACTCGGGGCGAGCGCCGTTATCGTCAATGGGCCACGGTACTGGCTCTCGGACGACTTGCAGTCTCAGGGGGAGCCGAACGCCGGTCCGGTCCGAGAACTCGACGGGTTGCCGATGCGCCAGATCGCTTCCATCGAAGTCACGTCCGATCTCACGCAGGGGACTCCGCCCTACACCCCGCAAACGGTGAATCGAAACTCGTTTTCCACTTACCGTGCGGGTTCGGAAGTCTATGAACTCACGAGTCCAACGGGCGACGTCTACATCATGCAGTCCTACACCGAAATGGTCGATCCAACGTTGTCGCAGGCCGATCTTCCGAATCTGGGATCACGTCTCTCGCTTCCCGATGGTTGGACCTACTCTTCACGAATCACGACGAAGCCGATTGAGATTCGAGTCGAAGACTCGATCCAAGTCCTCACCGATGATTTCCAAAACGCGTACAGTCGATTGGCTCAGGATAGTGACACCAACGGAATCACCTTCGAAGAGACGTTTACGATCGACAACACGGCGCCGACGGTCGCGATCAGCCGTCACAGCCCCAATACCGAGGTCACCAACGCGGACTCCGTTGCGTTCTTTCTGGACTTTAGTGAAGACGTTCGTCACGTCACGGCCGAAGACTTTGAAGTTGCTGTCGATGGTGTAACAGCAGGCGCGATCACCGTCCACGATGCCGACGACAATGATGACTCGACCTACGTTGTGTCGATCGGCGAGATTACGGGCGACGGTGTTTTGGACCTCGACTTCGCATCCGGCCAAGACATTACCGATCTCGCTGGCAACGCATTCGCTTCACCGGGCGGGGACGTGACGGGCGATCCTGATGACGGCGAAGCACGGATCGGGTTCGAGATCTTGCAAGTCGTTTCGCCGAATGAGATCGTCACCTGGGCCATCAGTATTGGCCCAGG
>JBCBLJ010000328.1:0-8529 GCA_038520195.1 Planctomycetota bacterium | reverse complement strand
TCGTCCCACCACATCTTCAAATCGACCTGAGGGACGCGCGCATCCGTTTGTTTCCAATTGGAAGCGGACTCCGCGATGTCCATCGTCCGACCGCGATAGGCATCGAGGTAGGAACCGTAGGCACCTCGCGGAGTCCGCTTCCAATTGGAAACAAACGGATGCGCGCGTCCCTCAGGTCGATTTGAAGATGTGGTGGGACGAATGGGTACACCAGCCGCTCGGATTCGCCGAGCAGACGCTCTCGATCGATGTGAGCTCGCTGACGTCGTCGGCACTGGTCCATTCGCCCGCCGTCAATTCGGTGCTTTCTGAACCGCAGATACGCCAAACCGATGTCACCATCGCGGACGCGGACTTTGACCCGACGGTGTTCCTCGAAGGGCGATTCGTCGACACAAACGATCCGGTCGGAAACACGCTGACGACCGGGGACAATTCAAATCGATTCCGAGACGAAACTCTGTCCGCCGACGCGGGCGTTCGTCGGCGCATTCGCAACGGCGGCGAACTGGAACTGATTCAGCGGGGCGGCTTCCAGGAAAACAACTCGGTGTTCTTGCAACCCAACCCGCAGGGGACTACTCGACTCGAGCTGAACTACACCCAGCCACTTCAGCGAGACTCGGGCCGAATGGTCAATCGATCGCGGATCATGATCGCGCAGCTTCGTGCGCATCAAGCGTCAAGCAATGCCCGGTCCTCCATCGAAGATCACCTGTTGGATGTCACAAGAGCCTATTGGACGCTGTACCGAGTTCGCGCGACATGGTTACAACAGCAAAAGCTGGTTGGCAGCGCGAGGCAACTTCACAGCCTGCTGCAAGCACGCAGCGGATTTGACGCCGGGCAGCGCCAAATCCTTCGGGCGCGAGCCGCGTTGGCACGCCGACAAGCCGGTTTGACGCGCGCTGCAGCGGAGATTCGTGATGCCCAATCGCGTTTGAGAATGTTGGTCGGCGGCCACGAACTGATTTACGCCTCCGGCTCGGAGTGGCTCACCAGCGAACGCCCACTTGCAAACCCAGTGGAAATTGATCCGCGCCAAAGCGTTATCGAAGCGCTCGAGAATCGACCCGACATCACCGCGGCCCTACAAGCGATTCACGAAGTTACCGTACGCATCGGTGCATCCAAGAATCAAATCCTGCCGCAGCTTGATCTATTGCTCGGTGCATACGTCGCGGGGCTGGACTCGCGACGCGACACCTGGGGAGCATTCGTCAACCAGTTCTCCGACGGTCGGCCCGGCTTCTCACTCGGAATGGCTTACGAACTCCCCGTGGGCAATCGCGCTGCGCGCTCGCAATTGAATCGCAGTCGTTGGGAGCTTTTCCAGGCGACGCAGGATTTTCGTCAAGTCACTGAGACAGCCATCACCGAAGTCGAAATTGCGGCTCGCGAAACGTCTACGGCGTTCAACGAGATGCAGCAAAAGAAACTTTCCGTTGACGCCACCGAGGCCGAAGTTGCGTACCTCACGCAACGCGCGGAATTGCTTCCTGAAGAGGAGGATTCGCTCGTTCTTCTTACCGACAACCTGCTCGACGCGCAGGAACGGTTGGCACAAGAAGAGCTTGAACTCGTCAACTCGCAGGTCTCCTACGCTCTTTCTTGGGTGCTGCTCCGCAAGGCCACCGGCGTGCTTTTGAAAATGGAACGGATGGAGATCCTTTCCGCTTCCGCCGGCGAAATGACCCGGGGGCGAGCACCATGAGTGCCGAGACTTCTGTCGCAACCGGCGTGGGCTCCTGGAGTTCGCTGCTCGGTCTCTCACCACGACCGCGGCACGAACGCCTGGACGCCGAAATCATCGCGGCCTCGCGTCGAATTGCCGCAGACATTCGGACCATTGACGATGCCGAGCTACGCCGCCGTTGCGACGCGCTTCGCGAGCAGCAAAAACGAACGAGGCAATGGTCCGATCATTTTGCCCAAAGCGCGGCGCTGGTGTTCGAAGCCGTTCGCCGCGAGTACTCGATTGAACTCTATGATGTTCAGCTTCACGCCGGGCTTGTGATGTCACGTGGCCACATCGCCGAGATGCAGACCGGCGAAGGCAAGACGTTTGCTGGCGTACTTCCTGCGTTTCTGCTTTCACTGGCCGGAAATGGCGTCCACGTTTGCACGCCGAATGCCTACCTCGCGTCGCGCGACGAGCGGCAGCTGCGACCGGTGTTCCAGCGTCTTGGGGTTTCCACCTCGACTCGAATGGAGAGTGATACCTTCGACGAGTCCTGCCGTGCCTACCGAGCGGACATCACGTATGCCGCGGGGCAGCAATTCGGATTTGACTACCTGCACGATCAATGGACGCGGCGACAGGTGCAAGCCGCGGGGCTCGGAGTCGAAACGACGAACGTACTGCGGGGCCGTGGCGTCGAAACCAAACTACGCGGCCGCGGGCTGTACGCGGCTGTGATCGATGAAGCGGATCACGTCCTTGTCGACGACGCGACTTCGCCGCTTTTGATTTCGACCGCCGCGGATCGCCCTGCTCCCGATTCGGAACTCCATCTTGCCGCGCGCCCCATTGCCTTGGCGCTCGAAGCTAATGAACACTTTCGGGAGGAACCATCGGGCGGTATTCGGTTGACCGATAACGGGTTCCGGGAGGTCTATCGCAACGACGAACTCGCCTCACACCCACAGCTCACTCGCGCTTGGCACGAGTATGTCGTCGCCGCGTTGAGAGCGGATCGAACGCTGAGCCGAGAAAGGCATTATGTGATTCTCGGCGGCGAATTGAGATTGGTCGAACAGAGTACAGGGCGGATCTTCCCGGACCGAACGTGGTCCGGCGGACTTCACCAGGCCGTTCAGGCGAAGGAAGGGATTACGATCACCGCGGAAACTCAGTCGCGCGGAAGCATCACTCGCCAGGCTTTTTTTCGAGCCTACCAACATCTCTGCGGAATGACGGGCACGGGAACGCCCTGCCGCCAGGAACTGAAATCGATCTATCGATTGGACGTGCGACCGATTCCGACTCGACGACCGTCACGTCGACAACTTCTGGAACTCCGTGCTTGTCGCGACTACCGCGAAAAACTTCGCGCCGTGACCGACGAAACGATCGAGATGGTCCGGCAGCGACGTGCCGTTTTGATCGGTACCAACCACATCGACCAGAGTGTTGAAGTGGCCAGGGCTTTACACGACGCCGGACACGACGCAAGCATCCTCAACGGGCTTCAAAACCAAGATGAAGCGGAGATCATCGAGGCGGCCGGGCGCGTCGGCGCCATCACCGTGGCGACTCACTTGGCCGGTCGTGGAACCGACATACCATTAGACGGAACGGTCTTCCAAAGCGGCGGTCTGCACGTGATCGCGCTTGAACACCATCGACTCGCTCGCGTGGATCGGCAGCTGATCGGGCGAGGTGCGCGACAGGGCGATCCTGGCTCCGCTCGATTCTACATCTCGCCCGACGATCGCTTCGTCGCCGAGGATGCATCCTACCTTGCTGCGGCCGTCGTGCGATGCGTCGAGTCGAAAGATGGGATCCCCACACTGTCCCGCAACATTGAATCAGCGCAGCGACGGTTTGAACAGGAAGATCGTCGACTGCGATATCGCCAAATGAAGAAGAATGACCGCCCCGGGTCAGCACTCGAAGGCATCGGTGCCGGTGTTTCCCGGGCGAACGCAAGGGCTCGATCGTGTGGCGACGGGCCACGCGGTGTCACTCCGATAAACTCACGTTGATGCCATGAAGTACATCCTCACCTGGCTGTTGCTGACATCCGCAAGCCTGTCGCTGGCGGCCGACCCGTCCGACGAACTCGAATGCTTCACCGAGCCCTACCGTCGCGTTGACGTGCCGGCGGCTGAAATCGGGGTGATCCATTCGATCGTCGTCAACGAAGGTGACACCGTCGCGAAAGGACAATTGGTCGCGAAGTTGGACGACGAAGTGCTCCGCAACTCGTTAGAAATCGCTCGGACCGCAAAAGACGCGACCGGCTCCTTGCAAGCCGCCTTGAGTGAGCTGAAATCGCGGCAACGACAGCTCGCGAATTATCAGGCGCTCCGCGAAAAAGAGAATGCGACCGAGCGTGAACTACAGCGTGCCGAGACCGCGATGGATCTCGCGGTCGCCAAAGTCCAAGTGGTCCGCGACGAATTGGAAGTGCGGCGAATGGAGTTCGAAAGGACGAACGCACAACTTAAAAAACGGCAAATCCTGGCTCCTCTGGGTGGAGTCGTCGTCGAGATCGAAAAAGAAGCCGGCGAATTCGTTTCTCCCAACGACCCCGTTGTCCTGTCGATCGTCGAGCTTTCTCGCCTCAAGGCCGTGTTTTCCGTCCCACATGAATCCGTCTCGCAACTCAAAGTCGGCGACACGGCGATCGTCCGTGTTGGCATGAACGACGTCCGGGCCGACGCAGTGATCCAGTTTGTTTCCCCAACGGCCGATCCGCAAAGCGGAACCGTACGCGTGAAGTTAAGCATCAGCAATGGAGCGCGCGCATTACCCTGCGGTGTCATCTGTCGCTGGGATCTCAATCATCAGCACCGTCCGGCAAAGCTGAGCCGTGCGACGATGACAGGACGCGCGCGGTGAATTCGCCGACGGAACTCCCCGGGTCCGGCGTGGAATTCGCCGGACCGATGACGGGAATGAGTGGATCGGCCACAAGTTCGTTGTCTCCATCTGCTGCCCCGCCAAACAACACTTCCCAAGGTGGAGTCACCGCCGAAGTCACCACGCTCGCGGCCGTCGTTGAGCTGATCGGACTGGCGAACCGCGCCGATGACTTCGAGCAGGCATGCGAGTCGATGGCGCATGCGATGCGTGAGTGGTTCCGTGCCGACAGCGTCGACTTTTCCTGGCAGCCACGCCCCGGGACGACTTGCCGGTGGGTCGCCGGTTCGACGACGAGCGAAGAGGATCCGCACACGGTGACCATTCGTGATGCCGCGGCGAATGAGGTGATGATGCGTGGCGGCGTCGCCGATTCGGGAGCTCTCTTGGGCGGTGATCGCATTGCTCTTCTGGCCGTCAAACGTTACTGCGCCGCGACAAACGCGAAGCGGGTTCTCGGCCTCTCGTTCTCCGAATCCGATGTCGGCCAATCCAGTCCGCGACGGTCGGGCTCACTGCTAGTGCGGTTGAACAGACCGATCTCCGAAAACGAAGCGGCCGCGTTGATCCGCCGCTTGCAGACCAGCCAACGTTCGATCGGGCAGACACTCGACAGGATTGCGGATTCCGAGCCGACAGCGCTGGGACGTTTTGGACGGTCTCTGAGCGAGTGGTTTCAAACGCGCAAACTAAAGTTCGCGGCATGTTGCATTCTTCTGCTCGTGGTCCTTCTTTCGATCCCGCTCCCGTATCGCATCGCGGCCGAGTGTGAGTTGCAGCCGATCTTGCGTCAGTACGTCGCCTCACCGACGACCGCCCCGTTGAAGTCGGTTAACGTCCGTCCCGGTGACGACGTTCGCACCGGCGAGACGTTGGCCATCCTCGACGCACGCGAAATTGAAATGGAGTTGGCCGCGAAAGACGCCGAACTGAAGCGTGTTCGGCAGGAGCAGAAGGGGCAGATCGCGCAGCACGAATTTGCAAAAAGCAAACTCACCGCGCTGCAAGTCCAACGGTTGCAGTCCGAAACGGACCTCCTGGAACATCGTCGGCAAAGTCTACATCTTCACGCACCGATACACGGCATCGTGGTAACGGGCGATTGGAAGCGTTCCGAGGGGATCGTGCTTGAAAGAGGCGAAACTCTGTTTGAAATCGCCCCACTTGGCGAATTCAAAATCGAGGTCCTTGTCGATGAAAGTGATGTGCTAAGCCTCCGCCGCGGCATGCCACTCCAGTTCCGGCTCGATGCGATGCCGGGTGAGATCTTCCGCGCAACGATCGAGCGGATCCACCCGCGAGCCGAACTCCGCGAGGATCAAAACCGTTTCGTTGCCGAAGCAACCATTGAAGACCCGGATCGTCGACTGCGGCCCGGTATGAGAGGCCGCGGTTACATCGAGGCGGACCAACATCCATTGGCGTGGAATCTTTTCCACAAAGCCTACTATCGAGCTGCCGCCCTACTCGGAGGCGGCTGATGTCACTCGCGCCACGCGAAGTCATCGACACCGATGCGATTGACATTGCCCAAGAGAAGGTGCGCACCGTCGACGATCTCAACGTCTGGCCGGTGTGGGAAAACGGCAAGATGTTCTATCGTCTCGAACATCGCGGGCGGCAACGGTTCTATCGAGTTGGTTTTCGTGAATACACTTTTCTTTCATTGCTCGATGGCAAAACGAGCGTCGCCTCGGCGTGCGGCATTGCAGCATCTAAACTGGGCACACAGGCACTCACCAGCGAGGAAACTGAGTCGCTCGTGATCTGGCTCTTAGGAGAAGGTCTTGTCACCGTCACGGGAATGAACGTTGACATTCGGTCAGACAATGTCAAACAGAACACGATCGGTTGGAGAGCGCTGAACCCATTTTGGATTCAGATTCCGATCGCCAAGGCGTCTGCCTCCCTTGATGCTTGCCTGCGTTTCATTGCACCGGTCTTTCATCGACGCCCGACCTTGCTTGGACTGGCGGTGATCGTCGTCGGCTTGGTCGCGTACGGGCTCCACTTCGAAGCGGTCCATCGATCGGCAGGGAATCTCTTCTCGGCGACCGGGTGGATCTACTTCCTGATCACTTGGGTGTTGTTGAAAGTTGTCCACGAATTGGGACACGCGGCCGCCTGCAAACGCAGCGGCGCGGAGGTCGCCGAGGTGGGGATCGTCTTCATGCTGTTTGCGCCACTTGCGTATGTCGACGTGACCAGTTGCTGGCGGTTGCCGCGCGCGTTTTCGAGGATCTTCGTCTCGCTGGCCGGCATGTACGTCGAGTTGGTGATCGCCGCCTCCGCGATGTTCGCCTGGCTAGTGTGCGATTCGGTCGAAGCCCGCTTTTGGCTTGCCAACATCATCATCACCGCGGGTGTCTCGACGATTGTGTTCAACGCCAATCCGTTGATGCGGTTTGATGGTTACTATGTCCTCAGCGATGCCGTGGGAATCCCCAACCTGTATGGAGAGGCGTCCGCCGAGTTGCGACGTGTCGCAAAATATCTGTTTTACGGCGACTCACTCATAGGGTCTCCGTATCGCGGTTCGCGGAGAGCGTTTCTGTTCGTTTACGGCGTTGCCGCCCTGTTCTGGAGACTGACGATCTGCTTTGCACTCTGCGCCGCAGCATCGTTTCTGTTTTCCGGGGCGGGGATCGTGTTGGCGGCATTTGGCCTGATAGCTTGGTTTGGCCCTCCGCTAAGAACATTCGTCGCGACGTCCATCGAAGCGTTCCAGATTGATCGACCGCGATTGATCCGCGCCCTCGCGGTTGGAACGACGTCGTTCGTAGTCATCGCAAGCCTTGTCTTCCTGCCCTTCGGGACCGGAGTGTCGCTTCCGGGCGTGGTACAAGACCCACCGCGAGCAATTCTGCGAAGCTCGGCCGATGGGTTCGTCAAGGAAATACACGTTGATGATGGCAGCCGGGTTGTCGCCGGACAGCCCTTGATCACGATGCAGAACAAAGAACTCGACGCCGAACTGAGTCACTTGGAACTTCAGAGAGCCGCCGTGACGATCCAGCGGCGCATTGCGACCGACGCGCATGACGCCTCCTCCGCGTGGGTCGCCGAGCAGGAATTAGCGGCCATCAATCGTCAGGTCTCCGAGTTACGGCCCAAGGTCGAAGGTCTGACTCTGATCGCGCCCCACGATGGGTTCATTTCTCGACGTGAACTCTCGATGACCGTGGGTAGCTTCATCCGTGAAGGCGACGAGCTACTTCGAATCTCCGGGGCGGGACGCAAGGAAATCGTTGCCGCGGCGCATCAAGATCAGATCGAAACGGTTCGGGGAAGCCATCGCCGGCGGGTGCAAATCCGCGACGTGCGAAGGCGTCGTTTTGAGACCGAGCTGGGAGCGTTGGAACCGCGAGCCTCGCGCCGGTTGCCTGACCCCGCTTTGTCATCGCTGAGCGGCGGCCCGCTGCAGGTCCAATCCACGAACGAGTCCCATCGCGACGGTCAAAACGAAACTCTGAGGCTACTGGAACCGCATTTCGTCGTCAGAGCGGCCGTTCGCCAGGAAGATGAAGACCAATTACTGACCGGCTCGCGAGTACGATTAATGATCGGTTACCGGCGGCAATCCCTCTGGGACCGAGCCCAAGTCGCGCTAAGCCGATACTGAGCAAAAGCGTGGAGAAAACCAAAGTCAGTGACATCGACTTCCTCGAAATGAGCACCCTTGAGACACTGAACGTGTCGATCGGTGTTTGGCTTTGGCCCGTCGAATTGGGTGACCCGTGCAGCCTTGGGCTCGGTACGTTTCGAAGTTCACGCACTCGTGGCGCCGTGCCACAGCATGCAACTATTCAGTGGCCAGCTCGAACGAAGCGTTCTCCGCGGATGCTTCGAAGATCGCGGCTCGAAACTGTCCCTTGTAGCAATCCTTGTAGCGCTCAATGAGATTCTCTGCCGCGTCCTTCACCAACGAAACAGGGATTTCG
>JBCBLJ010001113.1:0-2043 GCA_038520195.1 Planctomycetota bacterium | reverse complement strand
GTTGCCGAGTCGCTTGCCCAATTTGTTGATCAACGGTGCCACGGGCATCGCCGTCGGCCTGGCGACGAATATCCCACCACACAACCTGAAAGAGATCTGCAACGCGCTGCTGAAACTGCTCCGTGATCCTGAGATCAAGCCGTATCAGTTGGTTGCCAACGATGCAATCCAGGCACCCGACTTTCCGACCGGCGGCCAGATTATCAACACCAAGGAAGAACTCCGCGAGATGTACGCCACCGGGCAGGGGACGGTGAAAATTCGCGGCACCGCCAAGATGGTCGACGGCGGCAAGGTTTTGCAGGTCAGTTCGATTCCGTATGGCGTCAACAAAGCAAACTTGGTCGAGCGAATGAGCGAACTCGTCTTCGCAGGCAAACTTCCGCTGATCACCGAAGTCCGCGACCTGTCCACTGACGAACTTCGCATTGACCTGCTGCTGAAGAAAGGGGCCGATGAAAACAAGGTGCTCGCGTTTCTTTACAAGCACACCGACTTCCAAAAGAACTTTAACGTCAACATGACGTGCCTGGTGCCGACGGAGAATCCAGAATTGGGCGCGCCCGAGCGTCTCTCGCTCAAAGAGATGCTATGGCACTTTCTGCATTTTCGCCTCGATGTGATCACCCGGCGACTCGAAAACGAACTTGCGACACTCGAGCGACGATTGCATCTCCTCGAAGGGTTCGCGCTGATCTTCGATGCCCTCGATCAGATCATTCGGATCATCCGTAACTCGGACGGTAAAGCGGACGCCGCGGCCAAGATCATGAAGCGGTTCCCCGCCGAAAAAGGTGGGCTCGATGACGAACAGACCGATGCGATCCTGGAACTGAAACTCTATCGACTGGCGAAGCTCGAAATCAACTTGATTCTCGACGAGTTGAAGGACAAGAAACGCCGCGCCCGCCAGATCCGCAAGCTCTTGAAGGAAGACACCCAAGACACGAACGCCTCGGGGCGATGGAAGATCGTTCGCGAAGAGATCGAGACGCTGATCACGGACTATGGCAAGCATCCCGATGGAAAGCGTCGCACCGCCGTCAACATGAACGAGGAGGAAATCGAATACTCCGAGGAAGACTTTATTGTCGAAGAGAACTGCCATGTGATGATCACTGGCGATGGCTGGGTGAAACGCCAGAAGCAGATCGCCGATCCAACCAAGAGTCGTCTTCGGCAAGGCGACTCGGTGCTCTCCGTTCTTGCCGGTAGCACCCGCGCGACCATCGGGTTTTGGTCGTCATTGGGCGTCTGTTACACCGCACGATTCATCGACATCCCGGCATCGACCGGATTCGGTGAACCGATTCAAAAGCTCTTCAAAATGAAGGATGGCGAACGGATCGTGGCGGCGACTTCGTTTGACGAGCGTTTGATCGGTGGCATTCAGGAAGACCCCAAGCATCCGGACTATTATCCGGAAACGCATGGATTGGCCGCGTCGAGCAATGGTTTTGCGCTGCGATTCTGTCTGGGCCCATTCGCCGAACCATCGACCCGCAGCGGTCGTCGCTATGCGAGGGTCACCGGCGGCGCGTCGATTGTTGGTGTTGAGTTCATCGACGGCAGCGAAACCGTGCTCGCGGTCTCCAAGGACTGTCGGGCCATCGTCTGCGCCGTCGAGGAGATCAACTATCTCTCCGGCCCCGGTAAGGGCGTCACCCTCATCCGGCTCGCCGCATCCGACGAGCTATTGGGGTTCAAGGCCAGCCGAGGAGATCGCGATTTGCTGACCGTGGAAACGAATCGTGGTGCCAAAAAGACCGTGTCCACCGCGAAGTATCGAGTCACCAGCCGTGGCGGCAAAGGCGTTGAACTTCAGAAGAATGGCAAGATCGCTCAAGTCGTGCTGCCTGCCCCGGCAGCGCCGGAACCGTTCGACGAAGACTAGCCGACCGGCTCTATCGCTTTGCCGTGTCGACGTCCCACCACCAGCGATCCAGTGCGACGGGGCGGCCACCATCGATCGACTGCTTCGCCTCCAGCGACGGATAGTCGGCCGCGGTCGATACCAAGGTTGTCTCCGGTGCGACGAGTACG
>JBCBLJ010001044.1:0-2352 GCA_038520195.1 Planctomycetota bacterium | reverse complement strand
GAAAGGGCCCGACCATTTCGGGAACGCGATCCGGCTCACTCTGAAAAGACCACGCGGGTTTGTCAAAATCGGATGGCAGGTTTTTGGCCGCCGCGACGAGCGTTCGAAATTCGGAGTCGCCGTCGGTGTCATCCTTCGGTCCGTCGTAGCCCGGTTCGCCGTCGACGATCGCAACCAACTCGTCTTTGAGGCGTTCCAGTCGATCCGACATGATCAGTCTCTTTTTAGTGCGTCAGCCAGCCACGCATGAGCGAAAACGAGGTCGCGGCGTGCGGTACGTTCGCTCACCCCAATTGTAGAAGCAGCTTCAAGTTGCCCCATGCCGAGAAAGAACGTTAGCTCGATCAACTTGGCCGCCCTGGCGTCGGTTTCGGCGAGCATATCGAGAGCCGCGTGGACCCCCAAAAGCTGCTCGTCGGGCTGATTCACGACGATTCGTTCGTCGAGATGATCCATCGGTTGCCGAGCCAAACCGCCGCCCCGCTTGAGGCTGAGACGGCGTCGGGCTCGATCAACGAGCAGTTGCCGCATTGCTTTGGCCGCCGTGCTAAGAAAATGGGCTTCGGATCGCCATTGATTCTTGCCACGAAGTTTTCCGTACGCCTCGTGAACGACTTCAGTCGGAAAGAGCGTTTGTCCGGCCGGGAGTTGCCGCAACTGTCGGGCGGCGATGTTCCGGAGCTCCACGTAAAGCTGTTCGAACAGGATTTCAGTTTCGTCGTTTTCTTCCGTCATCCGGATTGGTCGGGGAAAGGATTCCTGAAAAACTTTGGCCGGTTTTTCGATGCGGTTGCGTGTTCCAGACTGGAGCCCCATGGCAAACTTCGGCCCACCCATTGTGCCAACCTACCACCGAGGTCTGATGGCGGTGATTTCGCCGCGTCTCGACGGCGGTCTGACGACCGCCGTCTGGGGTGGCCGTGCTGTCGTCGACCCTTGGCACCGTGGAATTGGTATCGCCAATGGTCTCGACCAACTACCGATTGTCAAGAGTATGCCGCTGATCGCCAATGTCCCAAGCTCTCTTTGCCACACGGGTGGCGAACACGAAACAAGTTGCTGTGACACGAACACACGTCCCTCGTGCGCGGCCCGAGGGACCGGACGCACCGACTGCCGCTCCACACCGTGAAAGCAAATCGCAAACTGAATTCTTATTCCGAAGGACCCACCATGGACGTGATTGAAAGTCTCTACAAACGACGCTCCATTAAGCACTTTGATCCCGATCACCGGATGACCGCGGAGACAGAGGCCAAGCTGTTTGAAGCCGTACTTCAGTCTCCGACCAGTTTCAATATTCAGCACTGGCGATTCATCGTTCTTCGCAACCCCGAGTTGAGGAAGAAGATCCGTACCGAATTCGGTAATGACCAGGGTCAGATGACCGATGCGTCATTGCTGGTTCTGTTCACCGCCGACGCCAAGGCTTGGCAGAAGGAACCATCGCGCTGCACCGACCGAAGTGGCGGAGCTACTGGTCGGATGGATGGGTCCGTTTCATGAAGGCCGCGAGTGGCTGCAGCGTGACGAAGCGCAACGATCCATTGGGATGGCAATGCAGTCGATGATGCTGGCAGCCCAAGGGCTGGGCTACGACTCTTGCCCGATGATCGGTTTCGATATCGATGAAGTCGCCAAACTGATCAACCTTCCCGAGGACCACGTGATGGGCCCGATGGTCGCCATCGGAAAAGGAGCCAAGGATCCGTGGCCGAAACCCGGGCAGCTCACGCTCGATGAAGTTCGATTCGACGATACCTTTGCCTAATTGGACAGAACCGTTGGGTAACGGCCCTCGTGAACGGTTTTGCCGTTCGAGGCAAACTCGCAGGGCGTCGATGGGTTGGAAGTCTGCTCCAATTGTGTCAGTGAGATTCGCAACCGGCGCGAGTGATCAGCAGACGACTCATCCGTCGTAATGTGTTTTGCCGCGAAGATGGCGAGGATGACGTCCCACGCTCTGCTGCGTTCGTTCACCGGACGAAAACGCCGTTCATTCGCGAGCTCTTCACACGGTCAGAAAACGCCGAGATTTCTGTCCCCGGTTTCGACACACCGGACAATCAAGTAATTCTGGCTGGTGACGACGTTGTTCCGCACGCGTTCCAATCAAGCGGAGCCGGATGCGTCTCTTTCTTTCAGATCGACAATGGTCCAACAGGAATCGTCATGTCACGCTGCATCACAATTGTGTGCTTGATCGTCTTTTTGCAGGCCTTGGTGGCGTGCGGAACAACGTCGTCACCAGCCAGAATTACTTGATTGTCCGGTGTGTCGAAACCGGGGACAGAAATCTCGGCGTTTTCTGACCGTGTGAAGAGCTCGCGAATGAACGGCGTTTTCGTCCGG
>JBCBLJ010000822.1:0-3738 GCA_038520195.1 Planctomycetota bacterium | reverse complement strand
TGGAAGCAAAACAACATCTACGAGAAATCGCTCCAGCGCCGCATCGACGCCCCACCGTTCGTGTTCTTCGAAGGACCGCCGACCGCCAACGGGTTGCCGCACCCCGGCCACTGCCTGACGCGAGCGATCAAAGACGTCTTCCCGCGGTACAAGACCATGCGCGGATTTCGCTGCGAGCGGAAAGCCGGCTGGGACACTCACGGTTTGCCGGTGGAAGTCGAGGTCGGAAAAGAACTCGGCATCCACAGCAAGGAGGAGATCGAAGCGTACGGGGTTGAGCCGTTCATCCAAAAGTGCCAGCAGTCCGTCTGGCGGTATATGCAGGAGTGGCAGCGACTGACCGAGCGTTTGGGGTTCTGGGTCGATCTCGAAGAAGCCTATGTGACGTATCACCAAAGCTACGTCGAAAGCGTTTGGTGGAGTCTGAAGAATCTGTTCGACCGTGGCCTGCTTTACCAAGGCCACAAGATCGTTTGGTGGTGGGCCCAAGGCGGAACCGCGTTGTCCTCCGGTGAGGTCGGCGAAGGTTATCGCGAAGTCGCGGACCCAAGCGTCTATGTCCGATTTCCGTTGCTGGATCAACCCAGCCGGAGCCTGATCGTGTGGACGACGACGCCTTGGACACTGCCGAGCAACATGTACGCGGCGGTTCACGCGGAGCTTGAATACGTCTTGGTCAAAGAAACGGAAAGCGGAGAAGAGTTGTACGTCGCCGCGGCGCTCGCGGACACGATCGCTGACAAGGCCAAATGCGAGTTTGAGGTGTTGGAGACGGTGCGTGGAAGCGACTTGTTGGGACTTCGCTACAAGCCGCCGTTTGAGGGTTATCTCAAGCAAACAGGCGATCCCGAGGGCAAGCTGATCGAGCCCGACGGCGAGCAAACCACACAGCACCATTTTTGGCGCGTCGTGTCAGCGGACTTTGTCACCACCGACAGCGGAACCGGCATCGTCCATCAAGCTGGCGCGTTTGGCGAAGTCGACTACGAAGTCTACGACAGTCAGCGGCGGCGTTTCGTGGAAGGCGAGCAACCCGAGTTGCTCTGCGCGATCGGGCCCGACGGTAAATTCACCGAAGCGGTCCCCGATGACTTGATTGGCGTCTGGGTCAAGGACGCTGACAAGGCGCTGACCCGCGACGTCAAAGAACGTGGCTTGCTGTTTCATCAAGAACAATACTTGCACGACTATCCGTTCTGCTGGCGAGCCGATCAGGATCCGTTGATCCAATACCCTCGCAAAAGTTGGTTCATCCGCACCACCAAGTTTCGCGACTTGATGCTGAAGAACAACTCGCAAATCGGTTGGCAGCCCGAGCACATTCGGGATGGCCGCTTCGGCAACTTCCTGGAGTCGAACGTCGACTGGGCGCTTTCACGCGAACGATTTTGGGGCACGCCGCTGCCGATCTGGGTTTGCGAAGAAACCGGCAAGAAAGAAGCGATCGCCAGCTACGACGAGTTGCTCGCCAAGCCCGGTATCGCGGGCACTGATGTTTGGGAGACCGCGAAAGCAGCCAACCCGGAGCTGGCCGACGACCTTCGAGTTCACAAGCCGTACATCGACGAGGTCACTTATGCCTCGCCGTTCGCCGACGGCGCACGAATGCGACGCGTCACCGAAGTCATCGACTGCTGGTACGACAGTGGTGCGATGCCGTTTGCGCAGTGGGGCTGGCCTCATCAAAACGACGAAGCGTTTCACGGACAGTACCCCGCCGACTTTATCAGCGAAGCCATCGATCAAACCCGCGGCTGGTTCTACAGCCAGCTCGCGATCGCGACGATGTTGTTTGGCGAAGGAGCGGCGATCAGCGAGCCCGGCTGCGAAAACACCGAGATTGATGCAAAGACCGCAGACTTGGGATACCCATTGCCCTTTCGTAATTGCATCGTCCTTGGATTGATGCTGTCGCAGTGGTGGGAAGCCAAACGCGGCGAAAACGAGAAGCAGATTGCGTTGGTCGAATCGGAAACAAAAGACTTTCCTGACCTGAAGTTCACCAAGCAGATCGGCAAGATGTCCAAACGGCTGCGTAACTACCGCAGCCCCGACGAGATCTTCGATCGCTACGGCAGCGACGCGCTTCGTTGGTACCTGTTCTCCAATCAGGCGCCGTGGAGTTCGATCATCTATGCCGAGCAGTCGATCAAGGATTCGATCCCCGAGTTTTTGCTGCGGCTATGGAACACGTTCAGCTTCTTCACCATCTACGCCGAGATCGACGGCTTCGACCCGTGCACCGCGACCGACGCCGACGATCAGCTTTCGTCGGCATCGCTTTCGTCGGCCGCAAACTACCGTCCGGCGTCGGAGCGAAGCGAGATCGATCGTTGGATCCTGTCGGAACTCAATCAAGCGACGGCTACCGTGATCGAACGGATGGACGCGCTCGACAACTTCGGTGCTTGCCAGGCAATCTCGTCGCTTTTGGAAGGTCTCAGCAACTGGTACGTTCGCCGCAGCCGTGATCGGTTTTGGGCGAGCGACAAGGAATCCCAGGACAAACACGATGCGTATTGGACTTTGTACGAGTCGCTCGTTGAGCTGACGAAGCTGTCGGCACCCTTCACGCCCTTCCTCGCCGACACCCTCTGGCATCGACTGACCGAACCCTTTGCGGGGCGAACACTCGAAAGCGTTCATCTGTGCGATTTTCCGAGTAGCGACCCGACGCGAATCGACTCGGCGCTGTCGGATTCGATGCGTTTGCTACGCGAGATCGCTTCGCTGGGTCGCGCGGCCCGGGCGAGTGAGAAACTGAAAGTACGCTTGCCGCTTTCGGAAGTCACGGTGATCCTGACCGACGACTCGCAGATCGACTGGCTTCGCAGTCACGACGCACTCGTTCGCGAGGAATTAAACGTCAAAGCGGTTCACTACACGACCGAAGGTGACCAGTATGTGCAGTACTCGGTCGTGCCGAACTTTAAGCGGCTGGGCCCGAAAGTTGGCAAGCAAGTCCCGGCGGTGAAGAAAGCGCTCGGCGAAGCGGACGGCAACGTGCTGCTCGCGCAACTCCAGTCCGAAGGCATCGTCAAGCTCGAACTTGGCGAGCAGACGATCGAACTCGATAGCCAAGACATCGAGGTGCGATTGAAGGCGAAAGACGGCTGGACCGCCGCGCAGGGTCTCGATTGCGTCGTCGTGCTCAACACCGAAGTCACACCGGAGCTGCAACGCGAAGGCATCGCCAAAGATCTGATTCGGGTCGTTCAGAGTCAGCGCAAAGAAATCGGATGCCAGTACACGGATCGTATCGTCGTCGCCGTCGAACCCAGTAATGATGAAGTGAGAGTCGCGATCGAAGAACACCGAGAGATGATCTGCGAGGAAACACTCGCCGACTCATTGGAAATCGGATCGCTCGAAAACGTGGTGCCTGCCGACTCGGAACATGGAAAGGTGTATGTGCAACGAGTGTCCTAGCACGAAGGCTGGTGCAAAGAATTCACGCGGTGTTGTCAGCGTCTGCGCCGTTATCAACCCCTTGTACCCCCTCGCTTTTCCTCGACCAGTTCAAACGATGGCAGGTCAGCCGTGAACGCGTCCGTCTTGCCCATCGCTGTCTTTCTCAGCGGAAGTGGCCGCACGCTCGCCAACCTGCTGAAGCACCGCGACGAACGCGAGCTAGCGATCGACATTCGTTTGGTGATCAGTAGCCGGTCGGACGTGCGCGGCGTCGAGATCGCTCGTTCCGCCGGGATCGAAACACTGGTGGTGCGAAAGCATGAATTC
>JBCBLJ010001114.1:0-2041 GCA_038520195.1 Planctomycetota bacterium | reverse complement strand
GTTGCCGGCGGCCGTCACCGGAGACCGTTTCGACACGACCGGTCTCTAAATCGATGCGACGCAAACGATGGTTCTTGGTGTCCGCGACCAAGACACCACCCTCGCCGTCGAGCACGAGGCTGTGCGGTTGATCGAACCTCGCCGCGGATCCTGGTCCATCATCCCCTGCGAAGCCTGCTACTCCGTCGCCCGCCAGCCGTCTCACAATACCGGTCTCGGCCTCGACCCAACGAATGCAGTGATTGCGCGTGTCGGCGATATACAGATTCCCTTTGTCGTCGACGCGCACCTCATGGGGAGCGTTAAAGCTTGCCGCCAAAGCCGCGCCACCGTCGCCTTGCAGTCCCCGGCTCGCATTGCCCGCGATCCGTCGAAGCGTGTTGTCCGTCAGACTCATCCGCCAAATCGAGTGGTCATCCACGGTCGAGAAAAACACCTCGTCCCCGAAAACCTCGATCCCGTAAACGTTCGGCAACGCCATCTCCAACGCGCTGCCCGCGTGGCCGCCGGCCGTCGATGCTCCCGTGCCGTTCCCGGCCAACACCGACCAATCGGACTGCGCCCATGTCGTGGAAGCAATGATCCAGCAAAGCAATAAAGACGCCGTTCGATTCATCGTGAATGATCACCGGGGAAAAAAAATGATCTCGCCGCCCGCTCTCGGGACAGCGAGATCCTACCCGGAATCATGACGCCGCACACGATGATTCGCAACACTAGTCGTCGGCTGGCGCCCCATCCTTGATCACGAACTTGGCCTTCAACCGCGCGACCTCCGTGGCGAGTCCCGCACGGCGAACGCTCCGCAGCACTTCTTCGAAGTCCTTGTACGCGTCGGGTGCTTCGTCACGTGGATACGACTTGCAGTTGCTGACGACATCGTTGTCGGCCAAGTCACGGTCGATCGTCGACTGATCCAGCTGCTTCTTCGCCTTGGTCCGACTCATTCGCCGCCCGGCGCCGTGGTTGACGCTGAACGCCGCGAGCTTCGCATCCTCGTCGGCGACCATCACGCTTGAGCCATCGCGCGGATTACCCGGCAGCAGGATCGGATGTCCGGTGGCCTCGAATCGCGTGCCGACCAGTTGTGAGTGTCCCGACGGAAGCGCACGCGTCGCTCCCTTGCGATGCACCCACTGCATCGAACCATCAAGCGGTTCCTGACGCGCGATATTGTGCGAGATGAAGTAAACCAACTCGCCGCGAACGCCAGGAAAGATCTCACGAAATGAATCAAGCACCAACGCATTGATCAAAAGGTGATTGACCGTCGCAAAGTTGGCTCCCATTGCCATATCACACAGATAGGCGATGCCCTCCTCCGAATCGGATTCGGCATAGACCAATTGCGGGTCACCCGCCGGAAAGGCGAGTCCACGTTTCTGGAAGGACGTTTTCAGCGAACGGAACTGAGCCATCGCCAGATCGTGACCGAAACCACGTGAACCACAGTGCGACAGAAACGCGACGCAACCATCGCGCAACCCAAACACTTCGGCGACTTCGCGTTCCCGCTGACCATCCTTGACTTGAACGACCTCGGCTTCCCCGAAATGGTTACCGCCTCCGTAGCTTCCCAATTGACGGTACTTCGATTCGATTCGATCGAGCTTGTCACGTTCCCGGCCCATCCATTCGAGCCGCGCCGCCAGTGTGTCGGACGATCCGTCCGGTGCGGTGTGGAAGGCGTCCTCACACGAATCGGCCCAGGCTTTCGGGATATCAAGCTTCTTCAGCACACTCTTGACCGCGCCCTTGGTCGCGATTTCGAAACCCAACCGTCCGTCGACTCGTTTTGACTTTGGCGCATGCCGCTGTCCACGACCGGCGCCCGTGGGCACGCGCTTCGAGATCGCCTGAATCACCTTCTTGCGAACGCCGAGATCTTCAATCGCTTTGGCCGGCAGATCCGTTTGCAAAAGACTCATGCTGCACTTGATGTCGACCCCAACCGGTCCGGGATAGACATGCGTCGGAGACACCATCACGCATCCCACCGGTGCTCAACCCCGATGCTCACCTCGGTTACGGCGCACCGGTG
>JBCBLJ010000081.1:0-16538 GCA_038520195.1 Planctomycetota bacterium | reverse complement strand
GTTACAGAAACGACTGTGCCATTCATGCCTGGCACCAATTGAGATCTTCTTGGTCCAAACGATCGACTGCGGTTCCTTTTCGGTATTCGGCGGTGAGTTCGGATTGAGATCGACCAATTGCTAAGCTGATGCCTTGCTGAGATGATGCCTGGCACCAATTGAGATCTTCGCAAGTCGGTTGCGGTAGCGTGAAACCCTGGCGTGAAACACGCTCCGGTCGTGGATTATCTTGACTTCACGGGTCGATAAATCGTATCGCGACCTTATGGAGTCGACCGATCCGATTGCCGTCCAGCGTCCCAGTCGGTGGGACGAACCGCTCGATGCATCGATGTCCGACGCGGATGTCGCGTGGCTGCGCACGCGCGGCCCGTTTAGCGCCATGGATCCGTCCAAGTTCCCGAACTCGGTGCCGCTCGACGGCATCCTACGCTATGACTGTCGGCTCAAACGCGTCGAACCCGGCGAAGTCGTCGTTCGCGAGGGGGACTATGGCAACAGCGGCTTTCTGATCCTCGCCGGCAGCGTTCGCGTGCTGGTCGATTCGCTTTCGCAACAGCAACTCGGACGCGAATCACCCCCGAGAGTCGGCTGGCGTGAAGCGTTCAAGCGGTTCCTCCATCGATCGATCTACCCGGAAGTTCGATCGCCCGAACAGGTCAGCGTGAACCTTTCGCGAGAATCGGGGCAGTCAATCCGCGAAGTCGATGACCGACAAGCCATCTTCCTGCAGGACTTCGATGCGATTTTGCAGCGACACGAAACCGTGGAGTTGGGTCCGGGGGAACTTTTTGGGGAAGTCGCGGCGATGTACCGGTCGCCGCGGACGGCAACGGTGGTCGCCGAAACCGAAGCGACTCTCCTCGAAGTGCGCTGGCAAGGACTGCGAGTGCTTCGGCGAGATCAATCATTCGCCGACACGCTGGAAAAACACTATCGCGAGCATTGGTTGCCGATCCACCTCCGCGAGCTTCCGCTGCTACGTTACCTCCCCGAGGAAAACCTTGCGCGGGTCGTCGCGTCAACGGAGTTGCGTTCGTACGGCCGGATGGAATGGAACGCGAGCTATAGGAAAACGCGGCGACTGCATCCGGCACAGCAGATTGAATCCGAACCCCTGGTTGTCTCCGAGGGGCGGATACCGACCGAATTGATAGTCGTCCGCAGCGGGTTCGCTCGCACGAGCGTCGAATACGGTTCGGCACACCGCACGACGGCTTATCTTGGCAAAGGCCACGTGTTCGGACTGGAGGAAATCGTTCACAACACGTCTCGATCCCAACAAACGCCGCCGATGCTGTACCAAAACTCGCTTCGGGCGATTGGCTTTCTCGACGCGTTGACGATTCCTGCGGAGACGTTCGCGGTCGAAATCTTCCCACACATCCGCAAATCCGAGTTGCCGGAAACGGCAATGCGCGCGGTCGATGGGTTTGTCGAGAAGCGAAAGGAACGTCGGCGCGCTCGCAGTGAAAAGCGAAGTGTCGCCGACGCCATCAACGGCACCGAAGATGTCGCTCCCATCGCGGGAGCCACGTTTGAATCGACTCAGATGCTGGAGTTTCTCGTTCAGCACCGATTGAACAACGGTCGCGACGCGATGGTGATCGACCTACATCGCTGCACCCGTTGCGACGACTGCGTCAAAGCCTGCGCGAGCGTGCATGACGGTAACCCTCGCTTCGTGCGTCAAGGCGTTGTGCACGATCGGCTGCAATTCGTCCAGGCGTGTATGCACTGTGCCGACCCGGTGTGCATGATTGGCTGCCCGACCGGGGCCATCGCCCGGGACCGATCGTCAGGCGTTGTTTCGATCCACGACTCGATCTGCGTTGGGTGCGGTGTGTGTGCCGCGTCGTGTCCCTACGAGACGATTCGAATGGCGGATGTGTCCGACGAAAAAGGACGCCCCTACATCGATCAGTCGACGGGCAAAGCGATTCGCAAAGCTACCAAGTGCGACCAATGCCAAGGCTTGCCGACGGGACCAGCGTGCGTCAACGCCTGTCCCCATGATGCACTGGTTCGGATCAATTTGGACGAGTCACCTCCGCTGACACACTGGCTTGAGCGGAGGAGTTCGTCATGAAGGGAATCCGTTTTTCGACTCGACGCGGAATTTCCCTACTGGTCACGTCGCTGGCCGTCGGAGTTTGTTGGGTGGTCGCACGATGGGAATCGGAACGTCTTGGTCGCGCGGATATCTTCACCGGTGTCACGGCATTGCTCGGCCTGTTTGCTTTACTGTTGCTTGGTGTCCGACGGCGGATTCCATTTCTTCCCCTCGGAAATGCCAGCGTTTGGACGCAAATTCACATCTACGTTGGATTCTTCACGACCGCGGTCTACTTCATTCACGTGCCGCGCATCATCGGGGATGGATTCTTTGAGTGTTTTCTTTCGTTGTGCTTCTTGAGCGTTTCGGCAAGCGGTTTTTACGGCCTGTACATCAGTCGAACGCTACCGAAAAAGCTTGCGGCGATCGAGAATCAACTTCGTTTCGATCGCGTGAATTGGCACCGGGATGAGATCGCCTCGACGGCCCGCGGGGTTGTCGACGGGCTCGTCGATTCGGCGACCAGTCGGGTGCTGGGGACGTTTTACGGCAAAGTCCTCGAGCCGTTCTTCTCGAGCCGTCCGTCATTGGCTTACGTAATCGCGCCCAGTGGAAACCGTCGACGACAGTTGCTCGGCGACCTCAAGGAACTCGACCGCTACCTGGAATCCGATGGCCGAAAGGCGGCCGGACGCTTCGCGGCCTTGGTTCGTCGGCGCGACGACTTGGACTACCAATTCGCGCTTCAGCTAAGACTTCGCACGTGGCTTGTCTTTCATGGCCTACTGTCCGTCGCTCTGATGTTCGCTGCCGTCATCCATGCCGTGCTCGCGTTTCGTTTTACCAGTTGAATCGAGTCCATGCGAAACGACGAACTCGAACTCGCCGAAGTCCCCACCGACGACCGACCGTCCGATACTTGGTCGTTCGATGCCGACGGACAAGGCACGCGAACGTGGACCGGTCGACGCCAGCAGATTGCGATCACGGCACCTTTGGTGTTGCTGGTTTTCTTTGGCGCTGTCTTCGTCTTTGTTCCACGTTCGGTGGTGTTCAAACCGGGCCCACTCTCGTCCCCGCACGCGCAGATTCTCGCTGGAACGCTCGGCAGTGAACGATGCGCTGCCTGTCATTCCGATGCGACACTTTCGAT
The DNA here is from genome assembly GCA_038520195.1 of Planctomycetota bacterium. Classification (GTDB taxonomy): domain Bacteria; phylum Planctomycetota; class Planctomycetia; order Pirellulales; family Pirellulaceae; genus Stieleria. The sequence goes on along the minus strand of JBCBLJ010000081.1, from coordinate 13,329 downwards.
GGCCTGGAGTGGCAACGGTGGCGTGCGCCAACACCAAAACGACCTGTGCATGAAGTGCCATCAGGAGATGATGGATTCGTCGTTGGCGTCCAAGGCCCACAATCTTCCCAGGTCGGTCCGCGAGCAACTCAGCGCTGATATCCGTCGCGCCTCGGTGCTTCCCAAGACCGCTTCGCTGGTGTCGGCCGTCTGGTCACCGCGGGCCAAGCTGAATCACGAGAACGTCGCATGCTCGACGTGCCACAAGGAACACCATGGTGCCGATGTCGACCTGACCGCAATGACGAGCGCTCAGTGTCAAAGTTGCCACAGCGTCCGTTTCGGCGACTTCGCGAACTCGCACCCGGAGTGGGACAACTGGCCGTATGGACGTGGCGGCGAAATCGCATTTGATCATGTGAGTCATCTGCGAAAGCACGCGAATGCGCGCGGCGCAGCGACCCACTTATTGTGCGTGCGTTGTCACCCTCGTCAGACGAGCGGCACGGGGCCCGCCGATTTGGCGCGGTCGGCGAGCTATGAAAACACTTGTGCCGTTTGCCACGACGAAGCACTTCAGGTTGAAGCGGAAACGGGACTGGCAATGTTGCACTTGCCGACCATCCCGCCCGCGTCGGCGCAAGGCATCGGTTGGCCAGATGTTGCAGTCGGGTTCCCGGACGGAGTGATCCCTCCTTTAACGGAGCTGCTGCTGCGAAGCGACCCGGATGCAGCCGAGGCAATGAGAAAGCTTCCCGGCGGTGATATCGCCGCGATCAAGGAATCCGAATTGGAAGCCACCGCAAACGTTTTAGCGCGAAGTATTCGAAAACTTCTCGCCGATGTTTCTGATGGCGGCCACGCCGCGCTCTTGGAACGACTGGTTTCGATCGGCATCGCCCCCGAAACCTTCCTGCCGGTGATCCGCTCTCTTCCGCCACAGTGGCTTAGCGATTCCGATTGGTTTGAAGTCCCGGGTTCGCCAGCGCTCGGAATGCGATCGCCGAGCGACTTTCGTTTTGCCGCGTTCGCAAGCGATGGCACAAACGAAAGGCTTCCGGCAGTGCCTAACGATGAGACGCTGCTGGACGAAGATCTGCTTTCCGGAGAGGATGACGTTTCGGCTGATCACGACGCGCTTCTGGGTGCCGATGAGCGGATTGATGAATCGGACCCGCTCTCGGAACCGGATTCACCGAGTGATCAGAATTGGGCGGTCGATCCCGCTAGCCTGGTCGCTCGAGGTGGCTGGTATCGCGACGATGTACGTCTGGCGTTGCGTTATCGTGGAACCGGCCACGCGGACAAGATTCTCGTGAGTTTGATTGAGACGTTCGCACAGCTGAGTCAGGGTGATCCGTTGCGTGATCGTTTTTTTGAACTGCCCTCGGTCGCATCCTGCGTTGAATGTCATCGTGGCGCGACCCGCTTTCCGCCGGCTTGGCGGGCGGCTGCAAAAATCGGTGACCGAACGCAATTCACCAAGTTTTCTCACGCGCCCCACCTGAGTATTTCCTCGTTGGATGACTGTTCGCACTGTCACCGGATTGCCGACCTCCCCAGCGACGAGATGGCGGCCGTGGCATTCGCGGCGACAGACCATCCGCACGCCGAATTCCATCCGATCCGACGTGAGTCCTGTGCGGCCTGTCACACGAGTGCGGCGGCTGGCGATGATTGTGCGACCTGCCATCGCTATCACATTTCACGATAAGTCGCGAACACGCGTGGCAGCACTCACGCGGACTGTTGCAGCGTCAATGTGAAGGGAAGATACTTTTTGGAGTCATCTCTCCCTCGTTCTGGACATTCCCATGGATCGTCGCAACTTTCTTTCCGGAGCGGCTGTCGCGTCAACGGCCGCGTCCTTGGCTTCCAAAGCCCATGCCGCGGCCGCGGACCAACCACGTCGTGTCGGTTTGATCGGCACCGGCTGGTACGGCAAATGCGATCTGTTGCAGTTGATGAATATCGAACCAGTTGAAGTGGTTTCGCTCTGCGATGTCGATTCAAAGTTACTGAACGAATGCGCGGACTTAATCGAGCAACGGCAGGCTTCCAAGAAGCGACCGAGGACCTACGCCGACTACAAGGAGATGCTTGCCGAGAAAGATCTCGACATCGTCCTGATCGACACTCCCGATCATTGGCACGCATTGCCGATGATCGCTGCCGTCGAAGCCGGCGCGGATGTTTACGTCCAGAAGCCAACGGGCGTCGACGTGCTGGAAAGTAAAGCGATGCTCGACGCCGCTCGTCGAACCGGCCGGGTGGTTCAAGTCGGGACACAACGGCGCAGCACGCCGCACCTAATCGAAGCCAAGCAGAAAGTGGTGGACGCTGGATTACTCGGAGACGTCGCGCACGCCGAGGTATGCTGCTATTACCACATGCGTGCTCGAAAGAACCCGCCGAACACCACCGCACCGGCCCACTTGAATTACGAGGCTTGGACGGGTCCCGCGCCGATGCGACCCTATAACGAACTGGTCCACCCGCGGTCCTGGCGAGCCTTCATGGAGTACGGAAATGGAATCGTCGGCGACATGTGCGTTCACATGTTGGACACGGTCCGCTGGCAGCTCGGTTTGGGTTGGCCCAAACGCATCCACAGTTCCGGTGGCATTCTCGTCGACCCGGACTCCAAAGCAAATATCACGGACACGCAATCGGCGACGTACGAATTCGACGATCTTCACGTCAATTGGACACACCGCAGTTGGGGTCACGCCCCGGACCCCGACTACCCTTGGGCGGCATTCATCTACGGAGACAAAGGCACGCTGAAGCTGGATGTTCAAAAGTACGAGTTTTTGCCTCGTGGGGGCGGCAAAAAAATCAGTGGCGAAAAGCTGATTGAGACCGACAAGTACCCGACGGATATCGTCGACCAAAAGGATTGGCGACTGGAGTTGCACGTCGCGTCGGCGATCCGCGGACACATGCGGGACTTTCTTGAAGCCGTCGACAAACGCGGCAGGCCCATCGCGGACATCGAGCAGGGACATATTTCTAGCGCGTCATGCATCATGGCAAACGTCGCGTTGGATGTCGGGCGCACGCTGGAATTCGATCCGGCGACTCACACGATCGTCGGTGACGACGAAGCGACCGCGAGGCTAAAGCGTCCTTACCGGAAACCGTACATCCACCCGTCCGAAGCGTAAGAAACGCGAACTTCCACGCGCGACATCGGCGCGCGTTGCTGACCCAAACACGAGGTTGATGCGGTGGCCAACAATCAAGTCGTCATCTACTCCAACGGGATCGCCGATTTCCGGCGAGCCTACGAAGTCAGCAACACCGAACCGAAACGAATCTCGATTCCGGTCCGGCAAGACCACCTGGCCGACGTGCTTGCTTCGTTCAACGTGTACGGCGATGTCACGCTGGAATCTCCGCCGACGTATCGGCCGTCCAATGAACTGGAGGGCAATCTGTCGATCAATCCGGAGCAGGTACTCGAAGACCTGGCGGTCAAGTTGAGTGGCGCGAGCCTTCGCGTCGAGCGACCGAGCGGAGTCGTCGAAGGCACGCTGGTTGGGTTGCATGCCGAATCCGAAGGAACCAACGGCAGCCCGATCAAACCGAAATCGATCATCGTCCTAACCGAGGAAGGGTTGAAGCGGACCGCGATCCGTGAAGTGAAATCGTTTCAGTTTCTCGACGAAGAGGTGCAAACCGAAATCGATAAGGCGCTGCGTCGAAACTACCAGCGGATCAAGCCGAACAGCACGTTCGTTGAACTCGTCCTGAGCACCGAAAACGATCACGCCGAATCGATCGTGCAGTACACCATTCCCGCCGCGGCCTGGAAAATCTCGTACCGGCTGCGAGTCGGCGAAGATCGCTCGATGGAGATGCAAGGTTTCGCGATCGTCGACAACAACACAGACGAGGACTGGAATGACTTCGAGATCTCGGTCATCACCGGTGAGCCGATCACGTTCTCGACGGACTTGGCGGAATCAAAGGCTCCCACGCGAGACCATGTGGATTTGGTGAACGAAACGGCACTCGGGGCGGTCGAAGTTGAGGGAGCGGTCGCAATGGCATCGGCAGCAATGGCGATGGATGGGATGGCTGCTGCTCCAAAAGCGGTCCGAGGCGGTGGTGCGGGCGGTAGAGCGAGGCGTAGCGATGACGACGTGCAATTTGGTTCTGTTGGCCGAACGGCCGATGTGGATCAAGCCGATGTCCACGAAATCGGCAACTTCAGTGTCTTCCAATCCCAAACCACCGTGAGCATTCCCGCGAAGCGTTCGACCGTCATCCCGGTTTTCACTGTCGCGCTCGATACATCCAAGAGTATCCTGCATTACCGACATTCTGATCACGCGACCCGTCCGTATCGAGCGATTGACTTTCGAAACGAAGCCGATTTCAGTCTCGCCCGCGGCGTTTGCACGGTGCTCGAAGAGTCACTGTACTCTGGCAACTGCATCGTCCCCGCGCTCAAGCCCGGCGAGTCGCGTCTGTTGCCACACGCTTTGGAGACCGGAGTGAGCGTGTTCTACAAACCAGAACAGGTCGAAAGGGAAACCGTGGCACTTCGCTTGACCGAAGGCTTTTGTTACACGCATGCGCGGGCCCGCCGGAAGATTCTGTATCGCATAAAGAGCAGTCGCGATGTCGCTTTCGAAGTCGCTTTGGATCACGAAGGCGCGCTACCGGATTCCAACCGAAAAGCCGTTTTGATGATCGATGGTAAGGAAGAGGCGATCGAAGAAGCGGCACGTCTCAGCCAAGCGGTGCGTTATTCGTTTTTGCTGCCGCCGCAAAGCGAATTGGTTTTGTCCGTGATCGAAGAACGGGTCCGACGCTCCGAAGTTGAACTTGTCCGCAATAATCGCCAAGACCAAGAAGTACTCGATGTGAACTTTCTTCGCACGGAACTCATTTCAACCAACGGACCACTTGCGAACCACGAGGGTGTTCGACGGTGTCTCGCCATTCAAACCGAGTGTGACGCCAAGAGCCAAGAGAGGGAAGACGCCGAAGCCGAGCTAGATCGTCTGGCGAAACGGCAGGGGCGACTGCGCGAAAACATCAAAGCGGGCGGACAGGACGACTTGGCGGCGCGGTGGCGAAAAGAATTGGATGAGGCGGAGCGTGCGATTCAGTCGATCGAGGAAGAACGCCTACCGGCGCTGCGCGACGAGGCGAACCAACTGCGTCAAACGCTCAGAGAGGCATTGCGTTCCCTGTCAGCCGAATGGTCCGAGGAAGCGGAGTGACGTCGATGCGGAAACTGACCTACCTGATCGCCACGAGTTTTGACGGATTTATCTCGCGCCCTGACGGTGCCATCGAGGACTTTGATTTCGAGGGCGACCATGTCGCGGACCTGCTGGAGATGTACCCCGAAACGATGCCAACTCACCTGCGTGAACACTTTCCCGTCGCTGACGAACTCAAGCATTTCGACACCGTGCTCATGGGTCGCCGGACGTACGAGCTTGGGCTCCAAACGGGCGTCGTCAGTCCGTATCGGCACCTTCGCCAGTTCGTTTTTTCATCGAGTCTCCCGGAGCCGCCATCGGAAGAATTGAAGCTGGTACGTTCCGGTGCGGAGGAAGTCGTCCGATCCTTGAAACACGAAGACGGAAAGGGAATCTGGCTCTGCGGTGGCCCGCGACTGGCCTCATCGCTGATCGACTGGATCGATGAGTTGGTCCTCAAAGTCAATCCGTTTCTGATGGGCTGTGGAAAGCCAATCTTTGCCGAACCAACGACAAAGCGTCCGCTCGAGTTCATCGATCGCCGTCAGTATCAAAGCGGGTTTTCCCTGGCCCGCTACTCACTCTCAAAGTGACGCGACGCTGGCTGGCCGCAGGCATCGGTTCACGCGGCACTTCGATGTTTTCGGTTTTGTTGTCCCCCATTCCCGTCCGACGAACAATCTTTCCGTAATCGCTCCTTCACGGAAAGCCATGGACAGCAAGTCACTTTTTGAAATCCTGATCCGAGAAAACACGGAGATGGTGGTCGCATACATTCGGTCCGGAGTCCGCGACGGACATGCCGTCGATGACCTTTACCAAGAGACGGTGCTCACCGCTTGGCGTCGGTTGGACGATTACGACAACGAGAAAGCGTTCGGCCCTTGGTTGCGTGGAATCGCGGGCAAATTGATGCTCGCGTACTATCGCAAGTCATCCCGAGGCGAAAGGACAGTCGACGATGAAACGCTGTTGTGGCTGAACGATCGCTTCGATGCGATTCACCACCAAAAGGGTGACACGCTACATGAAAAGCTCGCCGCGCTACGCGATTGTGTGGAAGCGCTACCGGAGAACTACGGGCGTCCAATCAAGATGCGATACGCTGAAGACCGCAGCCTTGCCGAGATTCGTGAGGCACTCAGTCTTGCGGCGGAAACGTTGAAGAAGCGTCTCACGAGAGGAAAGTCGCGTTTGGCTGACTGCTTGGAACGGAAACTCGGACTCACGGAGGCCGGTTGATGTCCGATTCCGACGAACCACACGACTCACTCCGCGAGGCTTGGATCGAGTCCCTTCTGGCGTGCGCCGCGCGACGTGAAGATCACGACGTTCGGATCGCCGACGCGATGGCGCGAATTGACCCGCCAACCAGCTCTGACTCAAGCGCCAATGTTTTTCCGGCGGCGAATACGCGGCGAAGAGCCGTCCGTTGGGGACTTCTCGGTCTGGCGACCACCGTGCTTTTGATGATCTATCTTGCGTGGGGTACCAATCAAACGCGCGCGATCGCGGCAGTCAAGCGTTCGCGTCTCGCCGCGGCCGAACCGACCGCGCGACGCTACAAAATGCGGCTCACGCGTCTTACCCCCGGCGGTACACCGCAAGACGTTGATGCTGATTTGTTCGTCAAGGGAAATGATCGATTCACGCTCAGGGTGCCTGGGCCGTTGTTCGGCACGAGTCTCTGGCTCGGAAATGACGGCGAGGAACCTTGGGTGGTTGCGCCGATCGGGCCGATTCGAAAGGGACGCGGGTTAGTGTTGAGCCATTGGTTGCGTCAGCGTGGAAAACTTGACACCCCGTACCTTCACGTCAGTTCGTTGCTGACTCAAATGGCGAGTGGATATCGTTTACGGAAGGTGGCCGATGAAACGTTGACGCTTACCAACGGAGCAACCGAAGTCTGCGACCACATCATTGGCGAGGCGGAGCTGAACGAGCCATCGGAACTTCCGAAGCGGCCGGACGTGATCGAGCTTTGGTGCGACCGAAGTGGTGTTGCAATGAGGCTGGAAGCCCGCTGGAGCCTCGCCGAGGACGATTTCGGCTTGAGGACACTCGCGATCGCTTTTGAAAAGAACGACCCCGCAATCGATGATTCCTGGTTTACCGCGGAAGGCCATGCCGGCGGAAACCGCCCCGTCATCCGCGTCGAGTAGCGTCCGTTTCGATTCCATCGGATCGACACGCAACGGTCCGCTTATGAACGTCCATTGGCCTCTAGTCTCGTCGGAGATCCAACGTGAAAACAATCCAATTCGTTGTGCTTGCAGTCATGCTGCCGTTGGCGAGCCAACTATCCGATGCGGCGGAGTCGGCACCGACATTCTCGTCGGATGTCGCCAGCATCATTCACCAAAAGTGTACGGTTTGCCATCGGCCCGGCTCTTCGGGTCCCTTTGGCCTGATCACCTATGACGACGTTCAACGCCGTTCGGCAACGATTGATGCAGTGTTGGAGTCGAGATACATGCCTCCCTGGAAACCGCTGGACCACGGCATCGCGTTCGCGAACAACCGCCGTCTGTCGGAGAAGCAGACGCAGGTCTTGCGTGACTGGATCGCGGCGGACTGTCCGCCCGGGGACTTGGCACGATCACCTGCGCCTCCAGCTTTCACCGATGGCTGGGCCCTCGGAAAGCCGGACTTGGTGGTCAAGATGAATGGCACCTTCGATGTACCGGCAGACGGACCGGACGTCTATCGATCGTTCGTGTTCCATCTTGGACTGAAAGAAGACAAGTGGGTCAAGGCGGTCGAGCTTCGCCCCAGCGCCAAAACGTCGGTACATCACGCACTATTCTTTTTGGATCGCAGCGGTTCGGCTCGTCGCTTGGATGGTGCTGATGGTCAAGCCGGCATCTCAGGAATGGGCTTTCTGATCGGTGGCGATGCGCGAAGTGGGAACACAAATCGAGGCGTTGGGCGATTCCGCCGCGGCGAATCTTCGCAGACGCCCATCGCTTCAAACGGTGCATTGGCGTCGGGGCTTGGCGGATATGTCCCTGGGTCAACGCCGAATCGTTTGCCCGACGATTTTGCGTTGGCATTGCCAAGTGGCAGCGACATCGTGATGCAGACACACTTTCACCCCTCCGGAAAAGCCGAGACCGAGCAAGCCGAGCTGGCGTTGTATTTTGCCGATGGTCCTCCATCACGCGAAATCGTCCCGGTAATGGTGCCTCCGATGTTCGGCTTTGGCTCGGGGATTCGAATCCCGCCGGGCGACGCGGGCTATGTGATCCGTGACTCGATCATGTTACCGGTCGAAACGCGGGCGGTGGGGGTCGCCGGACACGCGCATTACCTTTGTCGGGAGATGAAACTCACGGCGGAACTACCCGGCGGCGAGCACCGGACCCTGCTTCACATCGATGATTGGGACCTCGATTGGCAGGACCAATACCTGTTCGATGAAATCGTCCGTCTGCCGCCCGAAACGGTGCTTCACAGCGAACTGCGATACGACAACTCCGTCGAAAACCCCGAAAACCCACATCACCCGCCAAAACAGGTGCGTTGGGGACGAGGCTCGGCCGACGAGATGGGTAGCATGACGCTGATGGCGGTGGCCGTGGACGAATCCGGGACGACTAGCTTGCGTGAAGCAACGCGGCAGCACGTCCGCAAGTCGATCATCAACCAACCCGCTGAAAAATGGGCCCAAATGCTGATGCAACTCGACACCGACCACGACGGAAAGCTCCAACGGAAGGAGGTTCCGTTGAGACTGGACGCCCGAATCTTCCGATTGCTGGATCGTGACAAGGATGAGGCTCTGGATGAGAGCGAAATTCGCCAAGTGACGCGGGTGCTCGGACTTTTTCGCCGGTGACCCCGCTCCAAAAAACGGTGTAAACTACGGCGAACCGATGTCCCCATTGAGCAGTGATTCGACAACTCCCTTTACACGGCGCGCTTCACAGCTACTCCTCGAGAGAAATCAAAGGATCGGATCGAATGAATTTTCGAAGACTCTTCGCGAAGAATCGAACGACAAGCCAGAAGCGAATGGAATCGCGGCGTTCGATGACCGTGGAAACACTCGACACCCGCGCGCTTTTGACTGGTGACATTGGGATCGGAAATTTTGCGACGGGCGAATCGGTGATGCGATTCGACGTCAATCGTGACAGCTTTGTCACCTCCAACGACGCCTTGCGTGTGATCAATGAGATCGACCGAGGCGGTGTTCGCGAAGTGCGCGGAATCCGACAGGCGGAGGCCTTTGATTCCAACGCCGACGGATGGGTCACCGCCGCGGATGCGTTGGTCGTCGTCAACCATGTCGGCCGCCACGGCAATACTGAAATCGGACTGCGCGACCTTCTCGGTGATCGTCGTCAACTGGTCAGCGAAGAACAGCGAGACAACTTCCGACAGCTGTTCACGGACCTCAACGCGCTGCGTCGTGAGTCCGATGTCACGCCACAACAAATCATGGAACTGCTGGGCAGTGTCGCGACGGCGTTTGAAGACGCGAATCTTCCCAGTCAAGAATCCGTCCAGCAGCTCGTCGACACCGTGACGGCCGCTGTCGATGACGGCGAGCTTTCGGCGGAAGAAATCGATCAAGTCTCCAGCGATCTCGGGGTCGTTCTTGAGAGCGCAAACATCTCGCAAGAGGAGGCTCAAGCGCTCGCGCAAAACTTGCGCTCCGTCTTTGAGGCCTCCGGCGTCGATCGCGAGGACGTGGGCGTCATCCTCGGTGATCTACAGGCGATCGTGACTGAATTCCGCGACGGTGACCAAGGAATCAGTGACGTCCAACGTGAGAACATTCGCGATTTGCTTTCGGACCTGCGATCGATTGCGGCTGACAGCGATGTCACGGTGGATCAGTTGCAACAGCTACGTTCGAACATCCGCGCCGCACTGGAAAACGCGACTCAACCCGATTTGTTCCTGGTGCTCGGCTTGGCCCGTGACGCACGAGCGGCCTTTGCCGATGGTGAACTGAGCGACGAAGAACAAGCGACCTTGTCGAGCGGCTTGGATGCCGTCTTGGAAAGCGCGAGTATTTCGCAGTCGGACCGCGATTTGATTCTTGCGGACATCGAAGCCCTCATCGATTCAAGCGGGATCACGATCGACGACCTGCAAACGATTGCTCAGGATTTGATACAGATCCGAGGTGAGTTCGCGGGGAACCGACCACGCTTCGGTGGCGGGTTCCGCGACCTAATCGGCGGATTCCGCTCGTAGCACTCGACGGGTGGAATCATCATGAGCGTTGCATTCGAAACGCCGGACCAATCTACGGTCCGGCCAAGTTGGTGCGTGGCGGCAAGCAGCTTGTTGGTCGTCCTGGTTCTCTCTTTTCTTGCTTACCCCGCGATCGGTTCTGACACGATCACATGGGACTTGGTGGACATTGAGCAGCGGTCACATTCACCGTTTCAAGAGAAGTCGGTTCGAGCCGTCGCCCTGGTCTTTATTTCAACGGATTGCCCGATCGCCAATAGCTATCAGCCGCTGCTACGTCGTTTGGCGGACGCTTTCGAACCCAAGGGAATCCGGTTCTTTCTCGTTCATCCGACCGCCGGGCTTTCGATCGAAGATGCGCGGAGTCATCGGGACGAGTACGGGATCCGATCACCGGTGGTGGTCGACGCCGACCAGAGTCTCACGCGTGCGGTGAACGCGACGGTGACGCCGCAGGCGATCATCTTCACACGTGATGTCCAGGATGCGGTTTATCGTGGTCGGATCGACAATCGGTACGCGACGTTCGGGAAGAAGCGAAACGTCGCGACCACGTCGGAGTTCGCCGACGCGCTGAGCGACATCGTGGCGGGACGAGAGGTTGCGGTACGTGAGACGAAGGCGGTGGGTTGCCTTATCTCGTTCAAGTCGTCGTTGGACAAAGACTGAACCGGAGACGGTTCCAGTGCTCGTAAGACGATCGAGCGACCATCGTGTTTGCAGCCTGGAATGCTACGCGGGCTTTGCAGCCAGTTCGGGAATCCGGGACGGAATGCGACAACGCTGGATCCGATGGTTGTTGCTGTCCAACACGTGAAGTCGATCGCGGGAATCGATCACCAAACCCCAAGGTTGATAGAGTTGCCCGATTTCGAATCCCGGCGCTCCCCAAATACCAATCGGCTCACCGTCAGCAGATAGACGCTGGATGCGCTGATTGCCGTACTCGCAAACGAGCAAGCCACCGTCTTCGAGCACCGCCAAATCGTACGGGTAATGAAACTTGCCGGGCTGAGTACCCTGGCCGCCCCAAACATCCATCCACGTCGGTTCGTCGGTCGACAGATCGTAGCGTTGAATGCGATGATTGCACGCGTCGGCGATCCAAAGGGTGTCGCCGTCGACGACCAGACTCTGCGGGCGGACAAACTGCTGGACCTCGCTGCCGGTTCCTCCCCACTGCAGCATGAAGTCTCCGTTTGGATCGAATTTCTGTATGCGATCCGAATCGCCGTACTCTCCGACGTAGACGCAACCGTGACGATCGGCAACGGCATCGGTCACGAAAGCGAACTCGCCTGGATTTCGACCCGCCGTGCCACCGATCTCGAGATGTTTGAGACGTTCGCCGTCGCGGTTGTAGACGAGCATGCGGTAATAGTGCGTGTCCGCGACCAACAGCAAGTCTTCTTCCGGGGTGTCACCCCGCCGCATCGCCATACCGGTGGGCCGGCCGTTCTTGGTCTGCGGTGTCTTCCATTGTCGCAGCCACTGACCGTCGCGATCGAACACCTGAATACGGCCGGTCGTGTCAACGATGTACAGCTGGTCGAATCGATCGATCGTGATCGCTCGCGGCTTCAAAAACCGACCTTCGCTTTGACCGCGACGGCCCCACACCAATTCGACATCGCCTGCACTCCCCGCTGGAACGCATCCGGTCATCGACGCACAAGCGAGGCCGCCCATCGCCGCGGAGAGCCCTTGGAGAAAACGACGTCGGCCGATGGTTTCGGAAACGGGATTGAGAGACATCTTTCAGGTTCGCTCCGGCTCGTGGGGTGCGTCCACTTCGGTATGGTTGTCGATTCATTTTGGCCGCTCCTAAAATGGGCCGCAATCGAAAGGACGCCGAACCCCAATTTAGTCGTCGGTTTTATGGTCAAAATTCTGGATCTTCGCCAAACCGACGACCCTCGCGACATTGTTCACCGAACTGTTCAGGCCCTTTCGGAAGGGCAAGTCGTTGGCATACCGACGGATACGGTTTACGGGCTGGCGGCGCACGCGTTGAACCCTGAGGCGGTGGAAAAGATCGTCGAAATCAAGGGACGCGGGGATGCGCCGATGTCCATCTCCGTCCGAAGTCGTCAGGCGGCGGAAGATTTTTTCTGCGAATCGTCGGCCGTCGTCCGCCGAATCAGCTACCGCTGCTGGCCGGGCCCGTTGACGCTTGTCACACCCTGCACGCATGCCCATTCGGCGATCCATCAGCTCCCCGACTCAGTCCGTGCTCGAATTACTGGGCCCGACGACGGGATCGGCTTTCGAGTCGTGGAGCACCGTATTTTGGAGTACATTCACCGATTCATGGCCGCCCCGCTGGTGCTGACCAGTGCGAACCGAACTGGTAGTCCCGCTCAAGGAACTGCCGAGGGGGTGGCCGAACAGCTTTCGGATCGGCTTGCGCTCCTGCTCGATGACGGTCCAACCCGCTATGGTGGAGCCTCCACGGTGGTCCGAGTCCTCGGAAACCGCTGGGAGATTCTCCGTGAGGGTGTGATTGAACAGGCCGCGATGAACCAATTTGTAAAACCCGTGATCGTGATGGTGTGCACCGGCAATACGTGTCGAAGTCCCATGGCGGAAACGCTGATGCGTGAGATGTTGCGAGAGAAGCTCGGCCGCGAAGATGCCGTCCGCGTTCTTTCGGCGGGCGTCGCGGCACACAACGGCAGCAGCGCGAGTCAACAATCGATCGAGGTCATGGGGGAGTATCAACTGGATCTCACCGGGCACTCCAGTCAATTGCTGTGCGACGACGTGATGAACGTCGCGGATCTCGTGCTGACCATGACGCGATCGCATCGCGCCGCGATTTTGGCGGCGTGGCCGGAGATGCACGACCGCGTTTTTACGCTCCGACATTTGGTTCGCACACTCGCGATAGGCTTCGATCGGCATTCCAATCGGATCGCTG
>JBCBLJ010000349.1:0-8202 GCA_038520195.1 Planctomycetota bacterium | reverse complement strand
TTCACTTCCTGCTCGTCACAGTAGTATGACTCAGAGTCGTGATTGGTTTCCAAAAATTCGAGGGCACGATCCATGCCTTCAGACGCGCTCAACTCGACCGCTCGTTGCGCCAGGGAGAGAATCTGAGGATACGGAAGCGAAGTGGATGCTTTTTCAAACGTGTCGGGACTGGTGGAGTAAACGAAGTGCGAAACTTGACCGGAGCGGTTTCGCCCGAAAAAGACGCGGCGTTCGCCCTCAACCTGAACAAAAACGTCTTTGCCCTGCGGCACGAAACGTTCGTCTCCGATCACCAGCACATCCTTTTCCGCCGTGATGACGCGCGGCGAAGGTCGTCGCCAAGCACCGCTGGACAGATCCTTGGCCGTGGGCGCGTGACAGTAGACACCGTAGTGATAGTCCCCGACGTAGGGCGCCAGGTCGACACCCTCACTTCGAACGACCGCATACTTCGGTTGGGAAGGTGCGTCCTCGAATCGGTCCACCACCACGTCGATGAGGGATCGAAAGTCGACGGTTCCGCCACCGGCTTCGGGAGACCGATTCGCGACGATGAAGATTCCGACTTGCTTTTCGGGAATGATCGTCAAGGCGGAGCGGTAGCCGTTCATACTGCCGCCATGGCCGATTGTCCGAAGATGTTTTTCGGTCGTCCCGTCTTGTGACGTATACGATTCGAAGAAACCGTGCGTGATCCCAACAAACTCGGGGTGACATCGAAAACCCGGCGAGAGGACGGCGTCGTTCGCGTCTTCAGAAAGCAAACGTCCATTCGTATTCGCGCCGTCGGCGGTCAATGCCTCCAGAAGCCGTCCCATGTCAGCCGGCGTCGCATCGATCGACGATGCCGGCGTGGTGACATACACCTCGTAAGGTTGAGCCACGAACTGGCCGTTGACCCAGCCGTACCCGGTTGCGAGATCCGGCCGATGTTCCTCGATCACTTCGACAGAACTCTTGGTCATGCCAAGCGGTTCGAAAAGCTGTTGGTGCATCGCGTCGGCGTAAGGTTTCTTCGTAACCTTCGCGATGATCGCACCAGCAAGAGTCGTGCCGTAAGTGTCGTAGCGGAACAACTCACCGGGCGACGACACTCGGCGAAGATTCGTCGACAAGAACTCGAAGAGACTCGGCCGCTTTTCCATTCGCTGCTTCAAACCAAGATGATGCTCAAAGATGTGCCGCCCCGTGCCGATTTGGTCGAATCCAGCCGTGTGCGTCAGCAAGTGATCGACTGTGACGGGCCTTATGTCGCCCGAAAGATTTTGAATGTCGCCGACAAACTGCTCGACGTTCGCCGAACGATCCAACTTCCCTTGGTCAATCAACGAGGTCAGGGCGAGAAACGTGAGCGCCTTCGAGACCGAACCGATTCGAAAAAGTGTGCTCTCAGGATCGACGGGCGTCTTATTCTCGACGTTCGCGACCCCATAACCCCCTTGGAACACCGTCTTTCCACCCTGGACAACGATAACCGCTAGCCCTGGAATTCGCTGTTGCTCCAGCAGTTTCGGCACGATCTGATCGAGAGTCGGTGTCAAATCATTCAGCGAACCGTTACCCAGCCGAGGCTTGAACGACACGCGAGTTTGCAAAACGTCCTCAATGTGCCCCGCCGGCGCCTCCGAAGCGGTCTTCGATAACCGTGAGCCTGATAGTTGCGACTTGAGCCACGGGAGACAGGACAACAGAACCACAATTGCTCCGATCAAGTGCCGCTTGGATACCTGCGGCGAGGATTGTTGCTCATCCAGAATCAGACCTTTCAAGAATCGCATCTACAATCTCCGACGGTGATCGAGTCGACGAACGGACGACGGGCAATGGTTCCTCGGGAACGTCCCGCGTTTCTTACTCAGACCTTCCCAAGAAACTCAAAAAAGAGACGGCCCAGACACACGCTCCCCTTGAGCGACGGCAAAGTGATCCATCAGCACTTGGTGTCGCGGCGAGTCGAGCGAAACTGCTTTTCCCATGCCGAGCGGCTCGATCACCCACTTTTGCAGACCCGTCGCCAGACGCGGACCGGCGATCTTGTTCATCGCTTGAGCTACGACGGCGACCGATGACGGTTGCTCGATCGCATCGGCTGGCTGGCCCACCGGATCGTCACGCTGTGGCGACAGCGGAGTCGTCCGACCGACTTTGAACATCGGTGTCGAACTCAATTCGCAATGACGCTCATTCGGAGCTTGCGCACCTCCGGGGGCACTGAACGCTTGTTGCTGCCAGCCGAACACGGGGCTCCAGCCGAACACGGGGCTGTCCCAGCACAGCACGGGGGACTTCCAGGGAAAAGCAGGAGCCGTGCCAAAACTCGCGAACAGGACCACCAGCGTCGCAAGCCCAAACGGAAGTTGCTTGAGGCTGGAATCGGTAACTTGATCGCATCGCGAATGGGTGCCCATGGTTGCCTCGGCATTCGTTGGAACGAGCTGACTCTCTCCGCCAATCGTTCTCTCCGCCGCCGACGCGGTTTCTTATTCGCAATTCCCAAAAAACGACAGAATCGTATTTTCCCCGCCAAGAATCAGCACCACGCTTGTGGGCAGCGTGGGAAGCAAAAGAAATCGGGTGCTAGGCCACCGTCGAGGCGACACGCGCCGGACGCCAATCCACAATTTGGATTTCGACCCGACGATAGCCGCCAAACTCGTTGATCACCGGGCGATAGGCCAGTTGAATCGGGCCCTCGCATTGATTGATCTCGTCACACCAATCTCCGGCGCCGAATGCGACGCCCCGAATGACTTTGTTTCCCTGTCGCAAACGCATCGTCAAATGCCGATCACCGGAACCCATTTTTCGGGCCGGTTCCTCGAGCTGCACCTCTTGGCTCATCAGCGTCGGCCTGGGATTGCCCGCACCAAACGGTTCAAGCATCTCAATTTGCCGCACTGCATTGAGATTCAGCTGCGCGAACGGAGCCTCGGCGTCGATGACGATCTCTGGTTCGATTTGATTCTCCGTCCATTGCTTCGAGACGGCTTCACAAAAATCCTCTCGGAAACCATCGATCTGGCGTTCGTCAATTGTCAGGCCCGCGGCAGCCTTGTGGCCGCCAAATCTTGCCAAGCGATCACCGCACTCAGCGAGCGCGGCGTGGAGATCGACATCGGTTCCGCCGACACGCCCCGACCCGACGGCAGCGGCTTTGCCCGAAGCATCCATTGAGAGCACGATCACGGGTTTCGCGTACTTGTCGCTCAGTCGGCCGGCAACGACACCGATCACGCCTTGATGCCAGCCGACACCGGCGAGCACGAGTGCCGCATCGTTCTCGGGATCAAAACGTTCCTTGATCTGTTTTTGGGCGGCGAGTGTGACGCTCCGCTGGAGACTATCGCGATTGCCGTTGAGCTGATCGATGTACTCGGCAAGTGCTTGGGCACGGTCGATGGCATTGGTCGTCAGAAGTTCGACGCCGAGTTGCGCTTGGCCGAGTCGACCCGAGGCATTCAATCGAGGAGCCAAGTTGAAGGAAATGCTCTCGGTATTGAGCGTGGAGGCCTCGGAGAGCTTGCTGACCTTCATCAACTCCGCGAGCCCCATGAGCGGCTCGGCGCGGAGCATCTTCAGCCCGTGCGTGACCAGGATTCGATTCTCATCGACCAGCGGCACGACATCGGCCACCGTTCCGATGGCGGCGAGAGACAACGATTGCATCAGATAGCGTCGAAGGGGCTCCGTGACTTTTTTCGAGCCGCAGATACGCTGGCAAACGGCCCAAGCCAATTTGAATGCAACGCCCGCGCCACACAGCTCTCCGAAGGGGTAACTCGTGCCCGGGAGTCTCGGATGCACGATCGCGTCGGCATCGGGAAGACTCTCGTCGAGGGTGTGGTGATCGGTAATGATCAGGCTCACGCCGAGTTCTTTACAGAGTTCCGCACACGCAATACTCGTCACGCCGCAATCCACCGAAATGATCATCCGCTTGCCGCGCGACGCAAGTTTGCGGATCGATTCGGCGTTGAGTCCGTATCCTTCCTCAAGGCGGTTGGGGACATGGTAGGCGACGTTCGCGCCAAGCAACGTCAATCCGTTGTAGAGGATTGCGGTACCGGTCATCCCGTCGCAGTCATAGTCGCCATAGATCACGATCGGCGTTTTCGCTTCGATCGCTTGGGCCACCAAACCGGTCGCCCGTTCGACGCCGGGAAGGTCCAACGGATCGCGAAGCCCGGTCAGCTTCGTCGAAAGAAACGTGCTAGCCGCTTCGGAGTCATAGACGCCACGACTGACCAGCAATTGGGCAACGACGGGAGGCAAACCAGAGGTTCGGATCAGTCCCTCAACCCGCGAGCTATCGTGAGGTACGATCCGCCACTTTCGCTTCATCCTTGATCTGCCGCTTGAGAATCCGAAGCCGACGAGAAGTCAGAGCGTTGCCCTCGGTGACCCGCAGCCTACCGTGCGCCAATGCCCGACACCAAACCACAGGATAGCATTTTGCTACCTTCACATGTGATGTCACCACCGTGTCGATGTGTCAGCGTCGCAGCGATGGCAGCTTGCCAAGAAAGATGCCAACCGCCCGTGGCCGCACGAGATCGCCGACCTGGGCAATGTGGCGTATCGGCACCGACGGCGCGACGCTACTACTTCTTCTTCTCGGCGTGGAAGGTGTGCTTGCGAAGACGCGGGCAGTACTTCTTCAGACGTAGCTTTTCGCCACCCGGTTTTCGCTTGAGGGTGTAGTTGTAGTCGCCCGTTTCTTCGCAGACCAAAAAGATGGTCTCCGCTTTTTTCTTACTCTTCGCCATCGCGGTTGAGTGATTGAGTCGTTGTCTGGCCGGAAATCGAATCGGGGATTATGCCTTGAGGCCCATCCGCTCGGCAAGCCGTGTTTCGGATTTTGCATTGTCGTACGGGGTTTGCGCGGTGCGGTCCGGTTAAAATCACGGAATCGCATTATCCCGCCGGCATTTTTCGTCACCGGCCAACCGCCAATCACCGACCTCCCGATCTCGTCATGAGCCGACTTCCGCTTCTTTCCTTCGCCACACTGGTTCTGGTGACCGCTCTCGCGGGAGCCTCTGCCGCGAAACAACCGAATATCGTCTGGATCATGTCCGAAGATAATTCGGCGGACTACTACCGACACTTCGATCCGACGGGCGCCCCGGCCCCGAACATTGAGGCGTTGGCCGCGCATGGCGTGACGTTTGACAATGCGTTTTCCAATGCCCCGGTATGCTCCGTCGCGCGGACCACCCTGATCACCGGATGCTACGGCCCGCGGATCGGAACCCAGTTTCATCGTCGGCACACTCTCGCCCCGATGCCCGAAAGCGTCCGCATGTTCCCGGCGTACCTGCGTGATGCGGGTTATCACACCAGCAACAACAGCAAGAAAGACTACAACGCCGTCGAATCTTCTGATGTCTGGGACGAGTCGAACAAGTTCGCGAGCTGGAAGAATCGCCGTGACAAGTCGATTCCTTTCTTTCACGTTCGCACGTTCACCGATTCCCATGAAAGCAAGTTGCACTTCTCGCGCAAGCAGATGGAAAAACCGACGACAACGGACCCCGAGACAGTCAAGCTGCAGCCCTATTTTCCTGATACGCCGCTGTTCCGATACACCAAGGCTCACTACCACGATCGGATCATGAAGATCGATGAGTTAGTCCAAACGGTGATCGATGAACTGAAAGAAGACGGAGAATTGGAGAACACGTTCGTGTTCTACTTCGGCGACCATGGCGGGGTCTTGCCTCGATCCAAAGGCTACGCGTACGAGGCGGGTTTGCATGTGCCGCTGGTCGTCCGAATCCCAGACAACTTCCGTGGATTGGCGTCCCGAGCCTTTGGGTCACGAAGCGCCGGCTTTGTCGAGTTTGTTGACTTCGGACCGACCGTTCTTTCCCTTGCAGGCATTGATCAGCCCGAGGGCATCGACGGCCGACCGTTTCTAGGTAACGACGCGGATCCCGACCGGGTCGATCAACGTGACGAGACGTTTGGATACGCGGATCGATTTGACGAGAAATACGATCTTGTGCGAACGCTGCGGATCGGCAACTTCAAATACATCCGGAACTTTGAGCCCTTCTATCCAGACGGGCTGCAGAACAACTATCGCTACAAGTGCTTGGCCTATCAGCAGTGGCGAGAGTTATTTCAGGCCGGTGAACTCAAGGGCGCGGCGGCGCAGTTCTATCAAGCCAAGGCACCCGAAGCCCTCTATGATCTTTCGGTCGATCCTCACGAGGTCAACAACCTGGCCACCAAACCTGAATACGCTGATCGATTGCTCCAAATGCGGGAACAGCTGGTCGACCGTATCAAGTCGCTACCGGACCTGAGCTTCCTGACCGAAGCAGTGATGGTCGACTCAGCGATCGACAACCCGACGGCGTATGGCCAATCCAACGGCGAACAAATCGGTCGACTCATCGACACCGTCAATCTCGCACTTTTGCCCGTTGATCGGGCGTTGCCAAAGCTCGAGAAAGCACTTGGCAGCAAGGATCCCTGGGAACGGTATTGGGCCCTCGTCGCGTGCGGCACGCTGGGAGAAGACGCCAAGCCGTTGACACCGCTGATTCAACCCTTGTTGGTCGACATTGAACCGCTGGTCGTGGTTCGCGCCATCGAGTACCTCGCCATCCACAGCGACGTCGAAACCGAAAACTGGTTGCTTCGTTCGGTGCAGCGTGCGACGAACGAACCCGAAGCATTGCGGATGCTCAACACCGTCGTTTATCTCCGTGACGTTCACGGCTACGAGGTTGACGCGACGAAGTTCGAGTTCATCATTCCCGTCGAGCCCAAAGGTCAAATCAATCGTCGCCTTCTCTATCTCAAAGGCGAACTGTAGTCCACGCCTTATCCCGGGCGATTGAACCTTCGCTCGCAGCGCCGCAACATTGTCTCAGCGCAGAAGGTCATTGACCGATGGTCACGACCAACGGTTCGGTCCATTGCTTGGACTCGGCGGTGTAGTAAAGGTAGCCACGGCTGGGCGGCCCGGTGTACTTTCCGGGGACGCCCGCGATGCAGGGAATCGTGAGTCGACTTTCCTGTTCCGGCATCAAGTCTCGCCAATAGAACGCGATCTCGCGGCCGCGAACTTCGTAGTAGTCGTACTGACCTTGGTCGCGGCCCTTGTCCAAGTCCTCGATCACCGGTTCGAGCCCACCGGGCAACCCGATGATGGCGACACTCATCGGTTGACCGGTCCCGCCGCCGTTGCGAACGGTCGCGATCACCTCCACGGTTTCACCATTGCCGATCGACGCCATGCTCTCGCCACCGGAAAACTCCGTCGCGACTTCGACGGGACATTTCGGGTCACTCGTCGGAGTCAACGTGCTGCCGGACCATGTCAGGGTGTAGGGGTAAGCCGCATCGTCGGCGGTCTTGAGGGTCAGCGTCGCGTCGGACGTATCACGGAACCGATCCAGAAGCGACTCTGGCAGCTGCCACGCAACGCCCTTCTCGGGTCGGCCTTCCCACTTCAACGTTGCGAACGATTCGCCGTCTACCAAGACCTCGATGGTACCTCCGTCTTGCGTTCCCATCTGATCCCGCATCACGATCATCGCCTTTAGCGCCAAGACCGTCGCTTGGGTCGAGCCGAAACCGTTACCGCGGCGGTTGGCGATCAACCAATCCGTCGCCGCCCGGGCTTCCTTGCGATGAGCATCACTTGCGGACCAGGCCAGTATCGCGAGTGCCGTTGTTTCAACCGTCCGAGAAATGCCGCCGCTGCGAGTAATCGTTGTTTTCCCCGTCAAGCTTCCGTCGCTCGATTGCCTGCTCGCGAGTTGATCCAACAACTCGATGGCCGGCTGCCTGCGATTGACGTTCCATAGCGTGATCGCCGAGAGGGCCATCAAGTAGGGATCGTCTATCGACGAAGCGGTTTGTTGCAACGCGTCGATCTCGCTCCCCAAATCCCGTTCGGTATGCTCTTGTTTTCCAGCGGCCCTATCCGCCTCGGAGATCGCCCACAGTAGATACGCGTTAACGATCTCTTGTCCAAGTGACCAAGAATGCAAGTGCCGTGGATTGCGTCTGAATCCGCCGCTGCCGTCGCGACGGCCGAGCAACCATTTCCGAGTGCGATTCATCATTTCGCGATCAACGTCGATGACGTTCGCCATTTCGGAAATGGTTGCTCGGCCGTCGCGACGGCAGCGGCGGATTCAGACGCAATCCACGGCACTTGCATTCTTGGTCACTTGGACAAGA
>JBCBLJ010001056.1:0-2306 GCA_038520195.1 Planctomycetota bacterium | reverse complement strand
GCGGACGCGGCAAGCCATCGTATCGCTATTACGTTTGCGGCAAGGCGGTCAAGCGAGGCCGGAAGACCTGCCCGCGAGCGAGCTTGCCCGCCGACGACATCGAAACCTTTGTTCTCAAGCAGCTTCAATTGTTCCGGGTGGATGAAACACTGCTCAACTCGATCTGCAACCAAGTGCGTTCCAGGATGTCGAAGAAGCAAAACGACCTTGAGAAGGAGCGTCGAGCGCTTGTTGCGGAGGTTTCTCGGCTTGAGAAAACGATCTCGGTACTTTCGATGCCAAACGACAACGGCGACGCCGACGGAACTCGGCTCGATTCGCTGGCGTCATGCAACGAACAGTTGGCCCGTCGACAGCAAAGGTTGATTCAAATCGACACCGAACTTGCGAAAGCTGGACGCCCTCTCCCGAGTCGAATCGAAATCCTGAAGTCCGCTCAAGATCTTGAGTCGCTGTGGGAAAAGATGACGACCGGGGAACGCAGCCGCTTCATGCAACTTCTGATTGAGCGGATCGATCACGGTCCTCAAGGCGGCAACGTCGCGATCACGCTCACCGACACGGGCCGAGAATTCTTATCCACCGAGGAAGGTCAATGACCCGCGCACCCGACGTAACAGTCAGTTTTGGGCGACCGCCCAAACGAACTCGAAAACCCATGGAGCACGGAGCCAAACGTGAACCGGAACCCAGGCCGCCGCGTGTACCGCACGTCAAACGGCTGATGGCGTTGGCCATACGCTTGGAAGACTTGCTCGATAACGGCCTGGTCGGCAACCAGTCCGAGATCGCTCGGGCCGCCGGCATAAGCACCGCCCGAGTCTCCCAAATCGTGAACCTCAACCGCCTAGCCCCCGACATCCAACAAACCATCCTCGAACTCGAACCAACCACCGAGAAGACCGATCCGTTCCTCGAACGCCAGGTGCGAGAGATTGCAACGCACATCAATTGGGTTCGGCAGCGCAAACGGTTTAAGAACTTAATGAGCTGAACACTTTAAAAGGAACACTCTGCAACATACAAAACCTTTGCCAACCTACATTGTCGTTTCGCTACGCGCGTCTTCACTTCGCCTGTACACAGCAAGTTAGAGACATCAGGTCAGCCTTGGCGTCCGATGGTCAAAACCCATCGAGAGCATGCGGATCGTCAAAAACATGAAAACAAAGAGAGGCAGATGCAGCAGCTGCCATTTCTTGATATGTCTTGTGTTTCTTTCCATCACCCCAATCACACACTGCCTTTACTACTGTCCACTCGATGTTCGCTCGTGAGGCTGCTGACCACAAGCCTGCGCCCTCCATCTCGCCGCCCACTGCGCTCGGGTATTCGTCAAGTAGTTTGTTTTTGAATCGTGGATCGTCAACCAGCTTTTCACCTGATAGCATCGGTCCTGGCCACATTTGGCATTTTGAGTCGTCAGGACGGAGGAACTCCCAGTCCAAAGCATTGCGGAAACGATTGATTAATCGTCCCCCGGTGGGCGGAACTGGATTTCGGTAGACAACCCTACTTCCTCGACGTTGGTTCTCATATGGGATCAACTGAGTTGCGACCAAAACGTCCCCTTCACGATGCTTCTCGCGATGTGCACCGAATGCAATTCCAACAAATACGACAGCGTCGGGAGACCAGGTTGAGATCACAGAGTTGGCCGTAAGCGTCGCACCCGAAGGTCCTTGAGAGCCCATTGTGCACAGAACAACCACACACTCGAACGCCCCAAATCTTCCCAAGTAAGCGGTTTCATGTCCAAAGGTCGACTTCCAAATCTTCCGTTTCCGGGGAAGTGGTCTCAGCAACCTTAGTACCTGCCTCAATTCTACCTCTGTCGCAACCAGCAACGCGATTTGGGGATGAGCTTGATCCTTGGCTGAATCGAACTTAATCGACATCGATTCCGGTAGTACTGGGGCGTGCCATTCCATTCGCTCGAAATCGTAATCCCTTTCAACGTCCTCCTCGGAAACTTCCTTTATTCGCGCATCAACCGGACGCCCCAACTCTGAGTAGGTTGAGGCTTTCCCATTTACGCCGATTGATATGGCATCAAGTACTTGAACCGAGATAGCCACTGTTGGACCGCCTGGCACGCACCAGAACCCCATCTCGTTCTGTTGGGCGACGAGCCATTGGGCAGCACGTTTGGTTGCATTCCTCCAGCCGCTTCGGCGCGATTCTCCCAAGCCATGAACTGCTGCTAAGGAAGCGTTCGGAAATAAGTTCGTCGTTTCACAACCCGATCACGTAGTTGAACTGCCCGAGACGTTCGTCGCGAATTGTCGGGTCGTTGTTTCGGAATT
>JBCBLJ010000037.1:0-21791 GCA_038520195.1 Planctomycetota bacterium | reverse complement strand
GCGAGTTCATGAAAGAACGCACAGCGGATCTCAGCGATGTTCCACTGGAGGAAGTTCGTGGGTAAGACGACTCGCGGGCGAAACACCCCAATGACAAAAGGCGTTTTCGTCGCTGCGTTGACGAGAAGTTCGGTTCGTGCGAACAACCGAAGGTGACAGACGTCGCTATTCAGCGCAGCGGCGAGGGATACGCGCTCTTCCGTCGACATGCGAGTCGATGCCAAATCGATACGAGTGAGTTGCCAGTGCGCCATACAAATCTTGAGCCAGCACAAGCACACGCCGAGAACGTAGATGCCCATCAAGAATCCGGGCCAAGCGAGAGTGTGTTGGCGTGCCGTTGACGCTGCCGTCTCAACCGACTCAACAGCCGTTCTCTCGTCAGTCGAACCCGGGCTGGCCGTCGTGGGCCCTACGGCCGACGGATTGATGCCAGAAGACAGTTCGGTCGTTTCCATCGGACCCCGGGACGCCACCGAAGCGGAGATGGCGCTTGGATACTTGATCTGCCACTGCGGCGGCGACGCAACGACCAACAACGCAATCCCGAGAAGCCCCGCGCAGATTGTCAGACCGAATCCGTGCTTGATCGCCGCCGAGCGACGTCGTAGCAACGTCGCTCGAGTCAACAACGCAAGAGATAGCAGCATGGTCGTGGGAATTACATATCGTAGGACTTCATCGAAGATCATGATTCGCCCTCTTCGAATTGTGCGATTTGCTGGCGAATTCGCGCGATGTCCTCCGCAGAGAGCTTTTCGCCTTCCTGGTCAATCAAGGCGCAGATCGCATCACTCGGCTTACCGCCGAAGAAGTTTTTGACGAGCTGCCGAAGCAAGCCCGAACGCACCTTCTCTCGCGACTTGCGAGGCCGATAGACGTAACGCTTCCCGTCTCGGCGAAAGGCAATGTGCTTTTTGCGAACCAACTCCGTGAGCATGGCGCGGACCGACGAGTAGCTGGGCGGATCGCTCATCGCCGCTTGCACCTCCGCCACGCTTGCTTCACCAAGCCGGAAGAGTTGTTCGACGATTTGCCGTTCGCGACGGCTGAGGTCTAACGGTGAGCTCAACGCTTACTCCTCCATGTGCGGTTTTTACTGCATGTGAAGTAAAATTAGCAGTTGAGGTTTCCAGCGTCAACTCATGAGTTGTCTCGAAGCACCGGCGCGCGGGGCAAGCGAACTCTTCGAATCTGCTTTCAGTTTCGACGGCGAACGTCAATCACGTGGCAATCCCACTGCGTGATGATCGCAGTAACACGCGTGCTTCGTTGACCGACAACGTCACAGTGGGCCTCGTTTGCGCTCACCGTTCAACGTTTCTCGCGCGCTGCCCGTTGCGATAGGCTTAGGAAGCGGTTGGCGAAAAAATAGCTCGATGAGTGCGGGCGGCCGACGGAGAGCCCGGCTACGGATGCGGCGTTTGGAGATCGCGCTTAGCGCGAGGAAAAGGGCCGGGCCGAATTCGCTTACGGAATGGGTTCAGGTTCGAAGTCGGAAGGACTGACCCAGCCGGCGCGCAGCTTTTCACCGGCGATGAAGCGTTCATAGAACCCGGCCGTCGCTGGGTTGGTGTACTCGTATCGGTCGAAGATATCGCCACGGCCAAACATTCGTGGGTCACCGCCGGCCTTCAGTTCCGACTCCATCTGAGCCCGTAGCATCTGGACTCGCTCGGACTGACCGGGACTCGTCGCAAGGTTGTTGATGCAGTCCGGATCGCTGGAGACGTCGTACAACTCTTCGGTAGGACGCTTGCCGAAACACCACTTCCAAAAACTGGTGGCCTCGCCGCTACGTCTCAAGTTCAAGACCTCGGTCTTCGTCGCGCCGCCATCACAATTCAGGTAGCCCGTTTCCGGATTCCCGCCGGGCCAGCGATCGGTTTCGTAGTTCCTCAGATACAGAAAGTCGCCTTTTCGAATCCCACGAATCGGATAGCCGCCGCGATTAGGCCTGCCGATGTCATGCCGTTCCTTGCCAACCAGGACATGATCCCGATCCGCGAGAGGTCCATCGGCGGCAAAAACGTCGAACAGGTCACGAGCGGTCGTTGGTTGCATGATCGGGCCGGGGTCACGAATGCCGGCCGCACGTAGAAACGTCGGCGCGAGCGACGCGAAATCGACGAAGTCGCTGACACTTCGTCCCGGAGACTTGATCCCCTGAGGCCAGCGAATCGCGAGAGGAATGTGGTTCGATTCGTCGTAGGCCTGCCCCTTCGCACGCGGGAATGGCATTCCATGATCGCTCGTCGCAACGATCAGTGTTGAATCAAGTTGACCCGATCGCTCGAGCGTCTCCAGGATTCGCCCCAAATGCGTGTCGTAGTGTTCGACTTCGATGGCATAGTCGAGCATGTCATTGCGCACCTGCTCGTTGTCGGGCCAATAGGCCGGCACTCGCTCGATCGAATCCAGTTTCTTGCCCAAGCGAACGCCGCTGCCATACTCGTAACCACGGTGTGGCTCGGTCGTGCCGAACCAAAACACCCACGGCTTCTCATCGGGGACGTCGGCCAGGAAATCGGCGAAGTTTCCCGCGTAATCGTTGCGAGAGACTTTCGAAGTCGGTGGTTTGAGTTTCCGCTTCGCGTACGACTTGCCGGTGAGGGCACGCTTCTGGCCTTCCGAGTCATTGGCGATTCCGGGGCCCCATCCTTTGCCCGTGTATCCGGCGACATATCCATTCGCCGCAAGTCGCTCCATGTAGCCGCCGAACTTGGACGGAAAGAAACACATGTGGTTTCCCGCCTCTTCCAGTTGCCAGGAATAGCGACCCGTCAGGATCGTGGCCCGCGATGGCGCGCACTGGGCGTTGGGCGTGAACGCGTTCTGAAAAAGCAGACCCTCCCGCGCGACCCGATCAAAGTTGGGCGTGTCGACCCAGCCGCAGTCGTAAGCCGACGCGTGCCCGTAGGACCAATCGTCGGCGATCGCGAGCAAAATGTTGGGGCGTGATCGAGTGCCGTCGGCCGGATCCTGCCCGTTAGAAGTCTGGGGCCAGGAACCAAAAAGGACAACGGCGATCAGGAGTAGCGGAGCATGAAGGTCGTTAGAAGACATCAACCGTCGGGCGGGAGTATTCGCGGTCACGTCGCGTTCACGCCAAGGTCTCTTGATTCGCTCAGTGAGAGCATCGAGTCCACCCTTTCCATCAAACGCTGAGCATCGTCAGAATGGCCACTTCCATCTTCGTAAGCCATCGCGGTGAACTCGGCCTTGCAGTGACGGCACGCCACCACGCGACCCAGAAGCGAACTTTCGATCTTCATCCGCCTACCACAAGTGGGACAGGATCGCGAAAAGCGAATCAGCGTGTTCGAGTTCATTGGACGCTCCGAGCCGAATTGTTCCTGGGGACAAGGGAAGAAAAGTTACCCCTTTTGTGGTCTTTAAGCAATGGTGAACACCCATTTTAGTTGGAGGAGGTGGTGGATAGCCGTTGTAGAGGGGGCTGCTGATGCTTTTAACCAGAGGCAGTTTCCGAGCGCCAGGTGCCCGAATTAACAATAAATGACCCGAGAAATGCCACAAAATCGCCCCTTCTTTGTTTCCGTGGACGGCGTCGACGGTGTGGGAAAGTCGACCCAAATCCTCGAACTCAAACGACACCTTAGCGAGCGTGGATGTTCGGTCGAGCAGGTTCGTGATCCAGGATCGAGTGAAATCGGGTTGCGTCTCCGCGAACTGTTGCTGGAAACCGAGTTAACCATGCATCGCCGGACCGAGGCGATGTTGTTCATGGCCAGCCGCTGCGAATTGATCGAATCGACCATTCGTCCCTCGCTCGCCGCGGGGCGGTGTGTGCTTTCCGATCGTTTTCTACTCTCCACGGTTGTCTATCAAAGCGTCGGCGATGACGCGGCGTCCGGCGCGGAGGTTTCGCCCGAAGTCCTTTGGGACTTGGGCTCGCTCGCCAATGGTGGCGTCCGTCCCCACCTGACGCTCTTGCTCGACATGCCAGCCGCCAAGGCGCTGTCTCGACTGGATCGAGCGACGGACCGGATGGAGTCTCGTGGCTTGGATTACCTCGAGGCCGTACGGCAGACCTTTCTGGCTCAGCTGGAACGATCGAGCGACCGAACGGCGATCATCAATGCCGATCAGCCGCTCGAGAAAGTGAGCGCGGACATCCGCGACGCGGTCGCGCCGCTGTTGAGCTAGTTGCGGGTTGGGGAGCGATCGAGGGGAGAGTGTGGGAGTGGATCGACGGCCGATCTCATCGAAATTCCTCGGCCGGAATGAATCCACTGCTACGACTGGCTAGCATACGTTCACCCGACACGCTCGCTCCACCTGCCTCGCTGCAGACCCATGCTAAAGCCATCCGATGATTCACACGCTTGTCCCGATACCTTCCTGAAGAACGCCCGTGAGTTACCGGCATCCCTTCATTTGAGGATCGCACGACGTCGAGCTCGCGCGGCGGGACTTCAAGAAACCGCTCCCGCGATCGTCGCAAATGAGTCGGTCTCCACGGAGATCGAGTCGATTACCGAGGCGCTTGAGCGGATCCATCTTCAACCCGATTTTCTGCCGGCTCGGTTTCTCAAGGACGGCAGCCAGTGTGCCCGCGCGGTCTGTCGAATCATGGGACCCGGTTGGTCCGGCACCGCGTTCTTGATCGCGCGCGGCCTTTTGATCACCAACAACCACGTGATTCGGGACGCGGAGGTTGCGGCCAAGTTCCAAGCCGACTTTGACTTCGAAGATGGCGAATCAAAGCGACGAGTCGCGGTACGACCGGACAAAGTCTTTATCACCAATCCCGATCTCGACTACACCATCGTCGCCTGTGACGACGAAACCCTGACCGACATCGTTCCGATTCCGCTTAAACGCGATCCAACGCTCGTCGCCGAACGAGAACGCGTCAACATCATCCAGCACCCCGAAGCTCGGAAGAAGGAAGTTGCGATCCACGAAAACCGCGTCGTGAAAAGACTGGATCGAGTGATCCACTATCGTACGGATTCCGAACGCGGCTCTTCGGGCGCTCCGGTTTTTAACAACCAATGGGAACTCGTCGCACTTCACCACGCCGGTTGCAACTTACCGAACAACGAAGCTTTGAATGAGGGCGTGCTGATCTCCGTGATCGTCGACGACCTGAATTCAAAACTCAAAGACGCTCAGTTCGCCAGCAGCGCTCAGCTAGTCGTGCCTCACCTCGAGAATGCATCGCCTTTGCTCGGCGTCTTTCATCTCAGCGGCATCGTCGCGGACCCGGCCAATGCCGATGTTGGCATCTATGCGGGAGATCGTCGATTCACGGACATCGGGTTTTGGTGCCTCAATGAGTTCGAGCAGGCCGTCACCGACCAACGAGTGAAGAGCGTCGCCGATGCGATCAGAACACTGAATTTGGACTTGCTCGGTCTGACGGGAGTGGAAACGGGGGCCATCGAAAAAGTGATTGAACAATCCCGCGCCCACTCGACGGCGCTGGACTACCTGATCACCAAGTCAACCAAGGGACCAAACCTGGCGCTCTTGTTCGACACCGATTCGACCACCGCACGGCGGCTGGAACTTCTGCCTTCCACGCTCCAGGCGGAGGTGGGAGGGCGGCCCGTTTTTGCCCACCCGCCGCTGATCGCCCGATTCAAGGTTCGTGAAATTGACGGTGACACGACTGAGTTCATTGTGGTTGCGGTCTCGCTCGATTCAGCGCAATCGGCGAATCGACATTGCCGCCAACGCGCCGCGGAAATACTCGTGGAGACGATCGACCAACTTCGAAAGGATCATGGCCTGCCGATTGTTCTTGGCGGCGAGTTCCACCAGGAAGTTTCGTCCAATGTTCTCGGCGCGATCCGAAATCAAGACGACCTCGTCTTCGCCACGGTCCAAAAATCCGATCCCGATAGCGGTCCTTCGGATCGGTCCGCCACGTCGCTCGTTGTCGGCAGAAAAGCTCAGATCGAAGACATCGTGACCACACGCGATCAGCAGGTTTCCAACGTCGACGGCGGCGAAACCGGCGTGACGCGATTGGATCAGTCTTTGCCGGAATTCCCCGCCAGTGTCTTTGATCAGACTCCGATGGTATTTCGGGTCATCATGCACCAAAGCGAGTGTCCGAATCCGTCATCGGGCGACGACGAGGCCTCAACCGTGGAACCTCACGTGATTCGGGTGCCCGCCGGGACCAAGGAAATTCGGATCGTTTTCGAGTAGCGACAGACGCGCCCTGTTGGCGGTTTTACGCCAGCCTCTTCAAGAGACGCGACGCTCGCGCCCCAGGCGCCTTCGCCGTGGAATTTCAGAAAGAAATCCTCCGTTACTTGGCGGACTCCTGTCCCAATCTTGCTCCACCTGGCTGAGCCGGACGTGCCGCCAACTGTGAGAGCAAGATGATCGCCCCCACTGATGACATTCCGCGACCCACGGTCGAAGTGCGAGTCTACCGTTCGCTCCAACGCATGGGATACGCCCAGTTGCGGGTAGAACACGAAGGAGAGGGCAAGATCCTCATTCGGGGAGCCATCGATTCGAAGCAGGATCGATTCGTCATTTTCACCGTGGCCCGAACAACCGCGGAAGTCGTCACCGTTAAATTCGCGCGCGACTGAAGGCCGAAGGTGCGTCGAGCGAACGGCGGCAATCGCTCGAAGCGCCGCTGAGGCGGTCGGGTGCTGCGGACCTCAATCGAGCTGAGCACCTCAATCGAATCGATCGAGTGAACGGAAGTCGCCGACCGCTATCGCCGCGGCTGGAATGGCGGAACCATCCCCGGTGGAGTCATGCCGGGTGGCATGCCCGGTAGCGAGGGGCCAGCGCCCGCCGCATCACCGCTGTCAAAAAGATCTTCACGGCTGATACGAAGCTTGGTGTACGTCTCTTCGGGGATCACGTAATACCAATCCGCGAACCGGTCGTTCAGTTCTCGACTGCGACGCTTCGCGGCTTCGATTTTGTCTTTCCGTTCATCGAGCTTGCGCTCGTTTTCCTTTGTGATCTTTTCCTGCGCCCCTGCAAGACGTTCCAGTTTCTCTTCCTCGGTCTCTTCAACTTCTTCAACTGGCATCTCTTCCGACGTTCCCGGATCTTTCGGTTCGGGTGTCTGCGGAGTGTCGGTGGATTCTTCTTCCGCGGCAGGTTCCGCCGACTCTTCTACCTTGTCGCCAGCGGTTTCTTCATCGCTCTTTTCCTGATCATCCTTCTGAGGAGCCGCTTCTTCTTCCTGGGCACCACCGACCGTGTTTGACTCGCCCTCACCCGAAGCTTCGGTCTCGCCAGATTCAGTGGAACCAGATTCAGTCGACTCGGGTTCGGACGCTTCCGGTTCCGCGGTTGACTCGTCCTTCGGGGATTCGTCCGCGGATTCGGCGGGAGTCTCTTTGTTCGCCTCCGTGGGAGGTTCCGTCTTCGCGTCGACTTTTTCGGTGGGAGTCTCGTCTGCCTTGATCGGAGCTTCCTCGGTCATTTCCTCCGTCGGCGTTTCGCCTTCATCTTTCGAAGCCTTTTCAGGATCCACCGCCATGTCGTCTTCCTTCAGCGGTGGGTTCAACTCCGGCGGAGGCTCGATCCCTGGCGGTGGCGCAGGGTTGTCCAGCGCGTCGAGGTCTTCAAGCGTCTGCGGAATGGGCTGAAGGTCGGGGACTGGGAATCGAGTCTCATCGACGGTGGTGCTGACCATCAGGTAGCGATTCACGCCGCCGGCGGACCCGTCATCAGAGTCCTCCTCATCGCTCAAGCCACTGACCTTTCCGAATCTCAAGATGTAGGTCACGCCTTCCTTGGTCGTCGCGGCGAGTTCGCCGTTCTCGGATAGCAACTCACGTTCACCATCGGGGCCGAGTTTGACGGGAAAGAAGCCTTGCCCAATCAATTGGCCCGCAGCCTTATCGTCCTCGGTGAAATCCTTGTCGGCCCGCAGGTCTGCGCTGATGCCGTCAGGTTTCCGAAGCACATTAACGAATTTGAGATCATCCAGCGCGTTGCCGATTTCGTTCAGTTTCTGCGTGTTGAGTTTCTTGTCACCGACCTCAACCTCGGTTCCGGGGGAAAGCGGATTCGCGTCGTACTCCTTGAGCGAAACAAGCTCCCACGTGGTGGCGTCCTTCTTCAAATTGGCAGAGTAGTTTCGGCGGTATTGAACGCCCTGAAGATCGAGTGCGACGCTGTAGTCCTTGATCTCAAGTTCATCGAGATCAATGCTGCTCAACTGCAGCAGGTCTTCCTCAATCCAGTCGATGAACTTCGTCGACAAAGGCGTAGCATCCAGTTGAACGGCGTAGACGAGGTCTTGTCCGGGCTTACGAACGTAGAGTTGATTCTCCGTGCCTGGAACTTGGTCGCCGATGATCAGCGACGCGAGAACCTCCTGGTTCTCATCCTTGAACGTCACCAGGCGTCCGACACCCTCGTCGCCGAGTTGGAGGTCATCGATTTTGGGTTCGAGTACTCCCATGCCCGCGTGGTCTTCGATGTTGTCGGTGGGCGCGTCAAGCGTCTTCAAGTCGACCATCAGGTTTGCGGCATCGCGCATCTGATCGAGCGCGTCAGCCGGATAGCCGCCCTGCGACGGAATGGTCCAGCTGCCGGTCTTCTTGTCACGGCGGACCTCGAAATTCCGCAACTCACCCAACGCTTCGTCAAAAACCACCACTCTCAAGCTGGCCGCCGTCAAAGGGTCTTTGAACTCTGGGAAGAGTGCTTGATTGACGAACTCGTCCGTTGAGTTTTCGGACGTCGAAATCGATGGCGCCGCTAGCAGCGCGGCGACCGCTGTGGAGACCGCTGCAATGGCCCAAAAAATACCCGTCTTTTGACTATCGTTCACCGTCAATTCTCACTCAGTCAATGAATCCTGGGACATGTACTTCGATGGCAAGGTCGACTATTTCAGCCGTGACTTGCTGATGTTTTCTCGTTCACGCAGCCTACGCGCGGCAAACACGACCGCACCGACAACGAGTGGGGGAATGCAGGGAAGCAGAACGGAATAGAACTTCACTTGATTCTGAATCGTCCTCACTTTTTGATCCGCTTCACGCCGGATCGTTGCAATCTTGCGTTCGGCTTCGCGCTTGGCTTTCGCACTTTTTACAGTGACCACGCGATTCATGTTGTCTTCCTGGACCCGCAGCTTGAGCAACTTCGCACGCATCACGGCAGGATCAACGCGACCATTCGCGCTCTTTCTTTGCAGTTCGGCCACCTCCTCTCGGGTTGCCTGGACGGTTTTGTCGCCTTCTTCCTCCGCCTCCCGAATGAGTTCATCTCGGGCATCGTCGAATTCGCGTTGCTTGTCCTGAACTTCGCCACTGGCCGTTTCTTTCACTTTGTCAATCATTCGCAAGCTCGCAAAGCTCGGCTCGTGCTTGCGTACTTCGATGAAGTCCGTCTCGCCGGTCAACCAATCGACCGTGTTGAGCAGGAACGTGACGTTCTGCATCTGAAAGCGAATGTCCTGCGCCTGCTCGGGATCGGCACGGAGAGTCAAGAAGGCGGGCAGCATGATGTCTGTGTCGGCAACGTAAGCGACCCGGATCGGGGCTGGCGCCGTTGCCGAGTCTTCTTCGCCGGAATCCTCTTTGCTGGCCTTGGGAGATTTTGTCTCACCTTCGATCAGCATGGCGATGGCCTGAGCCGGTTGAAGTCCCTTGATCAAACCGCCGATGTTGGAGTCTTGCCGTTGTTGCATCAGTTGCACGATCTTTTCAAATTCCAGGCTACCACTCCGATCGCCCGTCCGCAGCAATGCGGTGTGTTTCAATTTCGGGTTCTCCGCCGGCTCGATCGAACCTGAGTACAACGCCAGCACCTGACGAAGTCCGTCGGTGATCTCACTTTCCTCACTCATCGCTTGCCCCGCTCCACCGGGTGCGTTCTCATCGATGAACGTAAACATCGGCGTGACGCTGTCCCAGTTCGGATAGGGGTTGAAGTCCTGCCAGACGATGTCGGAGTTGTAATACTGCATCCCGGGATTCCCCGGGCTCTTTAGATCGAGAACGTCCCAGAGTTCGCGAACGTCGCCCTTCGGTTGTGGCCCGCCGCCGCCGCCAAACATGCCGCCACCGGCCATCTTGGGTTGACCCGTCGGCGTGAGATCGGGACGTCCGATCGGCAGCGGATCCTCAAAGACGGCCACGGGGATCCCGGCCTGGATCGCATCGATCAGTCGCTGGAACTGCTCCGGCGCGAGCGTTGACGGCTGGACGGCCAAGACCGCGTCATAGATTCCCGGTGAAATGGGGGCATCGAGCGAGACCTCCTCGACTTCATACTGCTTGCTCAGCTCATCGACGAGCGGGTGTTTGTCGATCCGCCGCATTTGCATCCCGGCCATCGACATCCCGCCCATCAACTGAGCGTCGGTCCGGATGATGCCGACGCGTTTTCGGTTTCCTCGTGCGACGGTATTGATGGAGCGGACCAGTTCGTATTCGACGGGAATTCCATACTCGAAAACCGGAACGACGACCTTTTCGAGTCCCGCGCGAAACGCGGCCCCCATGATCAGCCGTTTCTCTTGGTAGGAGCCCTGTTCACGAACGAGTCGCGTGACCGGCTCGATCCCGAATCGTTCTTGAGCGAGTTCTGCCTCTTCGCTGAACAGATCGATGTCCTCGTAGAGCTTCACTTCAATCGTTCGGCCGTTTGCAGCTGCCTTGCTCTTAAATTCCTTCAAAAGGTTGACCAGCTCGTACCGCGTCTGAGCGTAGATTTCGGGGATCTCGCTGCTAATGAAGGCGTCAATCTTGATCGGACGATCCGTTTCAAGGTTGGCGATCAAATCCTGAGTTGCGTCTGCGAGTGAGCTGACTTTGCCTTCGGTCAAGTCATGACGGACGACATCGCGATTGCGGAAGAGGATGACGCCGCTCGCGGTCACGACCACCAATGCGAGCGTCCGCAGCAGGTAGTGATAGACCATCGCGTTCCCGTCCTTGCCGCCGGTCCAGTGGCGGCGACCGATCAATACCATGCAGCAGTACAAGGCGACCGTTGTCACGAGCAGGAAGTAGACGACCGAAGACGTGCTGATCACGCCGCGGCCGAAGTCATCAAACGGTTGGGCGATGCCACTGGCTCGAACGATGTCACCGAGATCCCAACCGCCGATCATGCGACCGTCGACCAGTGTGTAGGCGATGGAGGCAAAGGCAAGCGGAGCGTTGAAAAGCGCTCCCAGGATGAACCCGACGGTCAGGTTGCCGGTCAGGAACGACGCGACCATTCCGATCGCGATCATTGTCACGCCGACAAACCAGTAGCCGATGTAAGTCGTGAAGATGAGGCCGATGTCGACCACGCCTTCGGTCAATATCGTCAGCGTGACGATGGTGCTGACCTGAGAGAAAAGTAACGATGCGGTGAAGATCGCCGCAGCCGACATGTATTTGCCGATGACGATGTCAAAGTCGTCCGCCGGAAGCGTCAGCAACAACTCATCGGTCCCGGCTCGCTTCTCTTCCGCCCAAATACTCATCGTGATCGCCGGAATAAACACCAGCATGATCAGCGGATACCAGTAGTTCAGCTGGTCGAGCGTCGCGAGGTTCTGGTTGAAGAACTCGTAAGGCCAGAAGGCGGCCGCCGACGTCAAAAAGACGAAGATGCAAAGAAACACATAACCCGTCGGATTGCTGAAGTAGCCGACGAAGTTTCGTTTCATCACCGCGAACGCAGCCTGCTTGGTTCCGGCGATGACGCCGAAAATGGCCAGGACGATGCACAGGAAAATCCCGTCCATCAGGAGAAGCTCAAGGAGCGCGGCCACGATCTGGTTCATATCCATGACAACAGCAACGGTCAGTAGAAAATGGGAGGGAAGGAGTTCGAATCGAGTCCGCTCTAAGCAGACGTCGAACCGGTGTGTGTCAACGCATAGAACGCTTCATCCAGGTCTTCTTTGCCGGCCTGACGAAGGCCCTCGACGTCGCCGTCATAGACGAGTCGGCCTTCATTGATCATCACGACGCGGTCCGCCATCGCTTCCACTTCTTGAAGAATATGGGTGGAGAGTAGGATCGTTTTCGTCTCCGCGAGACGCCGCAGCGCGGTTCGCACGCCACGGATCTGGTTGGGGTCGAGCCCCGCCGTCGGTTCGTCGAGGATCAAGACGTCCGGGTCATGGAGCAACGCCTGGCTCATGCCGACCCGTTGCTTGAAACCCTTGGAGAGCTTGGCGATCGGCTTGTACATCACCGAGGAAAGGTCGCAGATCTCCACGACGGCTTCGACGCGGTCACGCTTCTTGGCACCCGATAGCCCACGGGCCCCGGCGAAAAAGTCGAGCATGCCCGACGGCGTCATTTCCATGTATAGCGGGCCGCTTTCGGGAAGGTATCCCAGTTGCCGGCTACCTTCGATTCGGTCATCCATCATGTTGTGACCGGCGATCCTCGCTTCGCCTTCGCTCGGCGCGATGTAGCCGGTTAGCATTTTCATGGTGGTGCTCTTTCCGGCCCCGTTGGGGCCGAGGAACGCCACGAGCTCACCTTGCAGGACCGAGAATTTCACGTCTCGGGCGGCCGCAAACGGGCCATAGAACTTGCTCAGGTGGTCCGCCTCGATCATCGGGCGGCGTGTTTCAGTTTCGGACATCGGTGCGTCGTTGAATCAGGTCGCGGTAGACTTTGAGGCGTGTTACGCCTGCAGGACCTGCGTGGTTCGCACTGTCGAAGAATTTTTTTACGGACCCGGAAATGAAGTCCTCGGCCCAAAGACCGAGGCCCCGCAACACCTCGCTTTGAATCGTTTATGCCGAGCTGACTCGGCGCATCGCTCGGGCTTTAGCCTGCCAAGCCCTCGCGATCGATGATCACCTGAG
This sequence comes from Planctomycetota bacterium, assembly GCA_038520195.1. Taxonomy (GTDB): domain Bacteria; phylum Planctomycetota; class Planctomycetia; order Pirellulales; family Pirellulaceae; genus Stieleria. The sequence goes on along the minus strand of JBCBLJ010000037.1, from coordinate 9,001 downwards.
CTCCGGGGGTCAGTTGCTTTAGCTTACGAACGACTTCGGACTTGTCCATCGTTCCCGCTTTCGCTCGGGCGACGAGTTTCGCGACCTTTTTTCGGCGGGTGCGAAGACGTTTGATTTCACGGACGCGCTCAATGCCGCTGGGCATGGGGAACTCCAGGAAAGACTTGTGATTCTGAGAATGGGGGCGATCGATGGGGCCACGTAGTGTAGCGACGGAGTCCCCAGGCGTCGAGGTCTGCGCCAGACGCGGAAACGAGTGCTTGGTTTCGATCTTAGCTTCCACGGCCGGAGCCGCCGGGGTGATCGGTACCGGCGATCCGAGGACCGATCGCGTGTTTGTGTCAAACCGCCGGCCATCAACCCACAGGGCCATCAAACCGGGTCATCGACTGCAGTATCCTCGAGAGTGACCCGATCGCGGTCGAGCCACCGCAGAACGACACCGCAAAACGATTACTCGGATTCCGTCTCGCCCGAGGCCTTTTTGACGGTTTTCTTGGCGGCCTTTTTCTTCGTGGCTTTCTTCTTGGTCGAGCGTTTCGTGGCGCCCTTCTTCTTCGCCGCCTTTTTCTTGGCGGCCTTCTTTTTGGCCGCCTTTTTCTTCGAAGCCTTCTTTTTCTTTTTGGACCCGCCTTTGGCGGCCCGTTCAGCGAGCAGGTCGATGGCGGCTTCGAAACTCAGCTCCTTCGGGTCGCTGCCTTTGGGCAACGACGCGTTGGTGTCGCCATCGGTGACGTAGGGGCCGTAGCGACCGTCGAGCACTTTGACCTCGCCGTCGGTGACCGGCGACTTGTTTTCGAAAACCCGGAGCGGTTCTTTAGGAGCGGCTCGGCCGCGTCGCTTGGGCTCCTTCAGCAGTTTGATTGCTTCTTCCAACGTCACTTCGAGCGGTGACACGCCGTCGGGCAGCGAACGCGTTTCCTTTTCGCACTTCACGTACGGCCCATATCGGCCGTCGAAAGCCTGGATTGGTTGGTCGTTGTCTGGAAAGTTCCCCAGCGTCCGCGGCAACTCAAGAAGTTTGCATGCCGTCTCCAGCGTCAAATCCTCCTTGGTCATCCCGCGGAGCAATGACTGGTTTCGTTTCTCCTCATCGTCGGGTGCGCCCAGTTGGACGTACGGCCCGAAGCGGCCGACTTTGATGTAGATCGGTTTGCCCGATTCGGGATGGATGCCGATCGGTTCTTCTTCCACCTGGCCGGCGTCAAGCAACTCGATCGACCGCGCCAGGTCCATTTCGTCAGGAGCCATCCCGTCGGGGATCGGGGCTTTGCGTTCGCCCTGTTCAAGGAACGGGCCGTACTTTCCGACTCGGACAAACACTTCGTCGCGGTGCTCGCCCGCGTCCGGTTTGCCGAGCGAAAACCGCGCGGTCGTTCGAGGATCGATCTCTTCGAGTTTCTTTTCGAGTCTCGGTTTGAGTGCGACTTGATCTTCGGTACCGGGTTCATCGCCGAAGTAAAAGCGTCGCAGGTATTCCTCGGCGCCGCGCTCGTCGCGACTGATCTCGTCGAGAAAGTCCTCCATGCCGGCGGTGAATTCGTAGTCCACCAGCGTTCCGAAGTGTTCTTCCATTAACCGCGTGACGCTAAAGGCGCGCCAGCTGGGGACCAGAGCGTTACCCTTCTTGAAGATGTAGTTTCGGTTTTCGTCGGTGATCGTCCCGATGATCGACGCGAACGTACTTGGGCGGCCGATGCCCTTCTCTTCGAGCGTTCGCGTCAACGACGCCTCGGTGTAACGCGCCGGCGGCTGAGTCGTGTGACTCTTGGGATCCATCTGCGCGGCTTTCAGCGCATCGTTTTCGGAGACGTTTGGCAGGATACGTTCCTTATCGGCCAGTTCCGCCTCGGGATTATCGCTTCCTTCCACGTAGGCACGCAGAAAGCCTTCGAACAGAATGCTCGTGCCGGTCGCGTTGAACGTCGCGCCGCCACCACTGATGGCGACGTTAATCCGTTGCTTGCGGGCATCGGCCATCTGGCAAGCGACCGTTCGTTTCCAGATCAAGTCGTAGAGCCTGAATTGATCCGAATCGGTGAGTTCGCCTTTGAGTGATTCGGGAGTGCGGAAATCGGTGCCCGCGGGGCGAATCGCCTCGTGAGCTTCCTGCGCGTTCTTGACTTTCCCTTTGTAGACGCGGACGTCAGGGTGCAGGTACTTGTCGCCATAAACGGTCTGCACGAGCGACCGAGCGGCCGAGATCGCTTCTTTTGAAAGCGTCGTGCTGTCGGTTCGCATGTACGTGATGTAGCCGTTTTCGTACAGCTTTTGAGCGGCACCCATGGTGCGTTTCGCGCCGAACCCGAGCTTGCGGTTTGCTTCCTGCTGTAGCGTGCTGGTCGTGAAGGGGGCGCGAGGACGTTCGCTGAAGGGTTTGACTTCGACCTTGGAGACGGCAAAGTCGGTGGACTTCAGACGCTCCGCCAACGCCACCGTTTCTTGCTCATTGAGCAAGAGCAAGTCTGGTTTCGTCGGTTTGCCAGTGCTGGAGTCGAAGTCCTTCCCGTTGGGAACTTTTTTGCCGTCGAGCTGTGACAGCGTGGCAGGAAGTGATTGACCGGCTTCGGTGTCAAAGACCGCTTCGATGTCCCAGTAAGTGGCTTTGACGAATGCGATTCGCTCGCGTTCTCGGTCGACGATCAAGCGAACCGCCACGCTCTGAACGCGACCGGCGGACGTTCTCGGGCCGACTTTGCGCCACAGCAATTGCGACATGTCGTACCCGTAAAGGCGATCTAGGATCCGACGCGTTTCTTGAGCGCGGACGAGCGCCTGATCGATCTGCCGCGTCTTTTCAAGGGCACCCGTGATCGCTTCCTTGGTGATCTCGTGAAAGACCAATCGGTGCACCGGAACCTTGGGTTTGAGCAACTCGTGCAGATGCCACGAAATCGCTTCTCCCTCACGGTCTTCATCGGTCGCTAGGTACAGGTTGTCGGCTTCCTTGAGCGCCGCCTTCAGCTTGCTGACGTGCTTCTTTTTGTCCGACGGGACGATGTAGAGCGGCTCAAATCCGTCGTCGACGTTGACGCCCAAATAAGCCCACGGCTCGTCCTTGTACTTTTCCGGCAAATCGCTTTTGCGCTCCGGCAGGTCGCGGACGTGACCGATGCTCGCCTCGACCTGATAGGCCTTGCCCAGGAATTTTGAGATCGTGCGGGCTTTGGCGGGAGATTCGACGATCACCAAGCTCTTGCCGGTACTTTTTGCCATCGATCGAGACGATTCGGGGGGATGGGAAGTTGGGCGGTGTTTTTAGTGGTATCGAGAGATCGACCGACCCGTCAATCGGGGCAGTCGCCTCCATCTGCATATCGTCGCCACCTGGCAATTGGCAAGTGGAAACGTCGTATCGGCACAAAATGGGGCAAGGATGACCAAGTTTTCTCGAACTGCGTTTGCGTTCCAATTGATTATGGCTTGACCCTCGAAAACCGCCGGGGATAGGCTTTCGCTTTGCTCTGATGCCTCCCTGTGCCCCATTTCTCTTGCCCACCCATCGCCTGATATGAGTCCTCTCGAGCTGTTTCGACGCAATCAAAAGGTCGCCATGACGGCCCTGATTTTGCTCGCCATGTTCTCGTTTGTGGTGTTGCCGACGATTTCCGGCGCGATGCGACAGGGCTCCGGGATGAGCGACCCCGTGTTGGCCGAGCTCGATGGAGTCAAGTTGACCGCCAGCCGCGTCGAGACCTTCACCCAAAATCACTACCGCACGGTTCAATTCCTGAGGCGGCTCGCCCAGGAATCCATCAAACGCGGCTCGACGCCGCAGGTTCCGGGGTTCAATATCAATCCGCAAACGGGCGACATTCAGGGAATCGGCATCAGCACCGTTCCCAGCGATGAGCTGTCCATTCGAACACTCCAGTTCGCCGCCGAAGCCGAACGGAAGGGGTTCGAACTCGATGACACCTCCATCGAACTTTGGCTCGAACAGTTCACCGGCGGCACCATCAGCCAAAGCGACGTTTTTCGGCTCCTCCGCAAGGAAACCGGAAACCGCATGGGACAGCCGCAGTTGTTCGACATGCTCCGAAAACAGCTCCTGTCGGCTCTGTATTTTCGTGGCTCCGGCGCCACCATTTCAAACAACTCCATGGCCGGAGGTCAGGCACAAACACTTTCGCCGCTGGATCACTGGCGAAACTTCCTCAAGCTAAATCAAAACGCGTCGATCCAAGCCTATGGCGTATTGGTCAGCGATTACATCGGCGAAACCGACGACACTCCGTCGCAAGCGGAGATCGAAGAAACGTACGAAGAAGGAAAAGACCGCTATCCGAGCCGCGAATCGGCCGACCCAGGTTTTCGCCGACGACCGACCGCGTCGTTCGAGTACCTCATGGGCGAACTGCAGAAGTTCCGCGACATCGAACTGGCGAAGCTTCCCGAAGAGGCGATTCGTGCCGAATATGAACGTCGACTCCAAGGCGGAGACTTTGTTCTGCCCGACCTTCAGCCGCCGGCGGCCCCGATGGATGAAACGGGCGCTGATCCTGATTTGGAACAGGTCGAGGCATTCGCAAAAGAACTCGAGCAAGCTGGAAACCTCGAGGAGCCGATGACCGAGGACGGCGAGCCCGAAACGGATACGCCCGAGTCGAGCGATTCGGGTCCGGAATCCACCGGCCCCGAAACAGAGACTCCCCAAACGACACAGCCCGAAAACGCCGACCCTGGCACGCCGGAGCCGGAGACCAGCGAGCCGGAGACCGGCGGAACGGGCGCCGAATCGACCGAGGCATCCGAAGCGGGTGACGGCGGCGGCGCGGCCGACGAATCCGACCAGTCTTCGAGTCAGCTTCCCGCGGCCATTCGCCTCGTCTCGCAAAATGGCGACGAAACCAATCCGTCCGAATCCGATCCGGAACCACAAGAAACGGCGGAAGCCGGAGACGAGCAGGACCAAAACAGTACGCCAGAAACCGGCGAAGAGTCCACGGAGAACCCCAGTCCCGCAGTTGACACCGAGCCAGCGGAAACTCAGCCAGCGGACGCGGAGTCGAGCGAAGCCGCGATGGAGTCGAGCGACGATGACTCTGCGGAGTCCCCGCAAGCCGCCGAACCCAAAGTCTTGTCGTTCGAGGAGGTGAAGGATCAGATCGCCCGAGACATGGTCGAGGAGACCGCTCGAGCGGCGATGGACAAAGCGATTACTGCGGCCCGCAATCAAATGCAGACCTATTACCGCAAGGTCGCAATCTCGACCGGAAAAGAGGAAGTCAAGCGTCCCGACCTCGAAAGCATCGCGACGGAGCAGGGGCTGACCTATCGTTCGATCGGCCCGCACGATCCCGTGTCCGTTGCCGACGAACCGATTGCAAGTGCCTTCCAAGAAGGCACCGAGTTCTCTCAGCGCGGCATGCCCTTTACCGCGATGATGTATGGCGTCGAAGGCCAGATTACTGAGCAACCACTTTTCCGACCGGTGGTCTTCGTCCAACTCGAAACGAAGCGTTCCTACCTTTGCTGGAAGACCGAAGCGACCGAGGCGTTCACCCCGAGCCTGGAAGAGGTTCGCGAGGAAGTCATTGATTCGATTCGGCTCGTGGAGGCACGCGCGTTGGCAGTCAAAGCTGCCGAAGAGATCGCTGAAAAGGCAAACGGTGGCGAGAAGCTTGACAGTCTCGTCCCCGAGAGCAAGAAGACGAATTTCAAGAAGGACATCAAGCCATTCACTTGGCTCAACACCGTCGGTTTCTCGGGTATCTCGATCGGCAACGTCGAGGAACTTGACTCGGTCGGCGAAGACTTCATGAAGGCGGTCTTCGATGACGTCGACCAAAAGCACGTCGTCGCAACCAATCTTCCCGGGCGAGTCGTCTACGTCATCAAGCGAATCGAGATGCAACCGACCGCCAGCGATTTGCGGTCCATCTTCAAGCAGCCGACGGAGCGTTTGCTGCCCCAGTTTATGACCGATGGATCCATGCAAAAGGTCCAGCAAGGTTTCTACGAGGCCGTCGATGAGCGGACGGGCTTCGAGTACCTCGGGATCCCCGGGCAGTAAGCGTTTCCGAACGCACCACTTGCTCAACGAGAGGCACTTGCTCAACGAGAGGCACAGTGGCCCGTCGCGGAAAAGGCATCAGACCGAGCGAGTCGTCTAGTCCTCAAGCGACATCGTCGACGGAATCGGTGATTGCAACGCCGTCGAAGGACCCGTCTGGTAGGATAGCGCAAGATCCTCAAACGCGACGCCAAAATCACTCGCCATGCCCGCCCTGAACGTTTCTCGCTCGATCAATATCGATTCCGATCCACAGACCGTTTTCGATCGCCTTCGCGATTTCCGAACCTGGGGTGAGTGGTCACCGTGGCTGTTGGCAGACCCGAAGACCACGGTCACCGTTTCTGAGAACGCCGACGATGTCGGCGCGATCTACGGTTGGGACGGCGAGATCGTCGGTGCCGGAAGCATGGAACACCTCGGACTCTCCGCGCCCGCCGAACACGGCAATCAGGGTTCGATTCAGTGCAAGCTTCGTTTCACCCGCCCGTGGAAGTCGGAAGCCGATGTTCGATTTGTCATCGTGCCGAGTGATCCAAGCGGCAAAAGTACCACCGTTCACTGGGAGATGGACAGCAACCTGCCCTTCTTTCTGTTCTGGATGAAAGGCATGATGCAGTCGCTGATCTCAATGGACTACGAACGTGGCCTCAAGATGGCCAAGGAACTCATCGAGTCGGGGCGAATTGAATCGAAGACCGAAGCGTTCGGTTCGGTGGGAGTCGAACCTCGACGGATCCTCGGAATCACCTCGTTCGCGAAGTTGCCGGCGGTTGGGCCGGCGATGGAGAAAGTCGTGGTAGAAGCCAAGCAAAAGCTCGAAGCGGCGGGGATTCCATCCGACGGCCAGTGGGTCTCAGTCTATGATCACCTCAATCTCAAGACTCGCGACCTTCGCTTCACCACGGGCATCGAAGTTTCCGGATCAACGCCGATCCCCAGCGGGATGGTCGAGAAGAAAATCAACGGCGGTAAGGCGATACATGTGACCCACGTCGGACGCTACGACCATTTGGGCAATGCCTGGTTTACCGCACATCAGGTTCTCCAGTCGGGAACGCACAAAAAACTCAAGCAAGCGGCCTACGAGGTCTACGAAAACACTCCCGATAATGCGGCACCGGAGGATTTGGTGACTCATGTTTATTTACCCGTGAAAGCTTGAGATTGACGCCGCGGAGGATGTGGGCAACGCATGACGGGCACCCGTGCCGTTGTGCGCTTTCGTGCGACTGAGAAAATCGACAGGCCGCTAACCGATGTCACCGAGATCGGCGGTGCGACCCAGTGAAAGGTCGGCGGCGAAGCAGTCGACCAGCGTCGAGAGATTCGCCATTCGATCCAATTCACGAAGAGCCCGAACGCTGCGGTCCAGGCGTGCGAGTGTGTCGGGGCGGACGGCGCTCGCGGCCGCTTCTTGGCGCATCGTCATTCGATAGTGCTGAACCGCAATCCCGAACACATCGCGAAGCGCCGCACGTTTTTTCGGGGCATCCTTGCCAGCGTCTTCGACACGGCCGTTGAGCAAGCGCCGCACCGCGAGCGGATCGGGGGCGCTGTCCGAAAGAACGCCAACCAGTGCGTCGCGGAACTGTCGCGACTCATCGTTTAGCAATCGGAGCGCCGCGGTGACATCCCCCGCGGCGACATCGACGGCCATCGCCACGGTCTCGTCGTCGGCATCCACGGAATGGCGTTCGCGAATCAAACGTGTCGCCTGTTCCACCGAAAGCGGCGAGAATCGAATGACGCGACATCTCGATCGAATCGTCGGAAGTTGCTTTTGCTCACTCGTTCCGATGAGCACGATCAACGCGTCGGTCGGCGGCTCCTCGAGCGTTTTGAGCAGGCAGTTGGCACCTTCTTCGTTCAGAAAGTCAGCGTCTTCGAGGATCGCGACCTTCCGCTTTCCGCAGTACGGGCTCAGCCGGACATCACGACAAAACCCCTCTTGCATCCGAGCCTCCGGTCTTCCGATCAAGAGGTCGATCGGGATCACCGTCTTCTCGGCAGGTTTCCGGACGCGAATGACATCGGGGTGAGTCTCGGCCGCAACCTGCACACAGGCCTCGCACTCGCCGCAAGGGTTCATGTCCTCGGGCGGGTTGCGATCGCAGAGAAGCGTGCGCGCAAGTAGTTCGCTTACGCTTCGCTTTCCAACCCCCGGAGGACCGACGAACAAAAAGCTACCGCCGAGTCTGCTGCGGCGGACGGCATTGCCGAACCACTCCGGCAAGTGCTCGTTACCAATGAGGTCTGCCCAATGGGAGATCATCGAAGAAGCTGTCCTGTTTCGCAGAAGGCGACCGAGACCCCGCGGGTTTACGTTGGGTCGACCGCGGTGCGTGCATCGCCCGCCGGGTGAACTTGTTCGATCTTTTCAATCTTCAGAACTCGCTCGGCGTGCCGGCCGCCGTCAAAGTCGGTCTGCAACCACATCAAGACGAGATCATCGACCGAACGTTCGCCGATCAGGTCGCCAGGCAGGCAAAGCACATTGACATTGTTGTGTCGCCGACTCATCTCCACCATGACTTCGTCGTAACACGCCGCCGCCCGAACTCCGGAGAACTTGTTCGCGGTGATCGCCATCCCGATTCCGGTACCGCAGATGAGGATGCCTCGTTCGGCGTCACCGCAACTCACGCGACGGGCAACCATTTCGGCGAAGTCGGGATAGTCGACGGAGGAATCTCCGTGCGTGCCTTCGTCGGACACGTCGAAGGAGTTGGCTTCGAGTGACTGAATGAGCCGTGACTTGACTTGGACGCCGCGGTGGTCGCTTCCAATACTGATGCGCATCACGCCGACTCCTCGCTACCGTTGGATTCCTCTGGGAAAAAGTCGTCCTCCAGACGCTGCATCCACTGCTCTAATTCCTCAGACATTTGGTTCGCACACTCGCGATAGGCTTCGATCGGCATTCCAATCGGATCGCTGTTGTCTCCGCCGTCATGTCGGAGCGTAAAAACGCGGTCGTGCATC
>JBCBLJ010001053.1:0-2312 GCA_038520195.1 Planctomycetota bacterium | reverse complement strand
GAGACCTTCGAACTTCATGCCGTGTTCGCTGAACCGGTGCTTTGCATCCTCGTACAAATGGCTGGATTCCAGTAGCGCTTTGCTCGGAATACAACCGACGCGGAGGCACGTGCCGCCGAATCGCGTGTTTTCATCGATGCAGGCTGTGTCGAACCCGAGTTGTGCCGCCCGGATGGCGGCGACATAACCGGCGGGCCCGCCGCCGAGGACAACGATTTCGTGACGAACCGTCTTCATGATGCAATCTTCGATTTTGTAAGGAATTCGCGCCCATTGGTCGCGATCGCGGGCTCTGCTTTCAGAACGGGCACCGTTCGCGAAAATTCGAGACGCGCCCGCAACCCAGCCACCACGATTTCACTCTTTCCGCGTTGGACGTGGAAGTGGGGGCACGCGGGGTTCGTGACAGACCGACCGGGCTTGCCATGAGCAACGGCAGGGTGACAATTTCGCTCAGGAAATGCGTCCCAACGCCGCCTCACCGCGCGGACGCGCTACATCCCACCTTAAGCGATCAACATTGGCCAAACTACGCATTCGCAACTATGCCGGGCCGGCTCTCGCGATCGTGCTTTTCACGCTCGCGGTGCGTTTGCTGATCCATGAGGCTCGGCAGATTACATGGGAAGACTTCGTCCGCGGCTACGAGGGTGTTCCCAATACCCAAATCGCGATTGCGGCGTGGCTGATCACGCTGAACTACGGTTTGCTGATCGCGTACGACATTCTCGGCCTGCGCTACGTCGCCAGATCGCTACCTCTTCGCCGCGTCACGCTGGTTTCGATCGCGGGGTTTTCACTCGGCAATAACCTGGGGACGCTGCTCGCCGCGGCGCCGATTCGCTTCCGTTTTTATTCGCAGTGGGGACTGTCGCCGCAACAGATCCTCGCGCTCGTTTCGATCGTGGGGCTCACCTTTTGGAGCGGTTGGTGGCTCATCGGAGGTTGCGTACTCACGTTCGTGCCGCTTGAATTGCCGCCCGATATCGCCGACAAGATTCCCATCGGTTCCCAGCAGTTGGGGGCGATCCTGATCGGGCTGACGGTGACCTACGCGTCCATCTGCTTGCTCTGGCAAAAGCCCTGGCCGATCGGACAACTGCATCTTCGTCCGCCAACGATCGGGCTAGCTTCGGTGCAAGCTTCGGTCGCTGCGATCGACCTGTTGATTTCGGCGACGGCGCTCTATCTGGTGCTACCCAGTGATGCGGCCGTCCCGTTCGCGCAGGTTTTGGCCGCCTACCTCGTGGCGATCGGGGTGGCCATGATGACGCAAGTCCCCGGCGGACTCGGTGTTTTGGAATTGATTCTTCTCACCCTTTTGAAAGAGTCGACCGGCGACACGTCGGTCCTCGCATCGATACTGATCTTTCGAGTGCTCTATTATTGGCTTCCGCTACTCGCTGGCATGGTGGCGCTGGTGGGACACGAAATCTATGGCGGAGCGCTGGCGGCCCGCGAAGCCACGGGAGCGGTGGAACAAGACGATCGTGACATTGGCGAGTCGCCGGCCGAGGCATCGATCATCGAATCCTCTGACGGCGACGTGTGACGTGTAACGTGCGTTGAGTTCCTGCCAATCGCCGACCGCGCTGGGTGCTCCGCGGGTGCGTAACCTGACGCTCCCCGACGTTTTTGAGTCGCAGCTTTCGATGTTTGGCCGTCGGCGGTGAGTGCGGATATAGTGAGGCGTCCGCCGTCGGATCCCACCTCTCGCTCATTCGCCAATGACTGCCCTCCGCTTGTTTTTTGCCTCCTTGATGGGGCTTTCCGCGACTTCGCTTCTCGCCGTCGACTTTCGCCGCGACGTCCGGCCGATCCTGGCGCGGGCCTGTTTCAAGTGTCACGGTCCCGATGAAGCGGCGCGAGAGTCAGGATTGCGGCTCGATGAGCAAGCCGGTTCCCGCGTCGATCTGGGCGGGTACCAGGCCATCGCACCCGGCTCCGTCGAGGAGAGCGAACTGATCGCGCGCGTTATCAGCGACGATCCAGATACGAGGATGCCGCCCAATGGTGAGCCGTTGGCTGCGGAGGAGATCGAAACACTTCGGCAATGGATCGCCGAAGGCGGTGAGTACGCTCGCCATTGGGCCTTTGAACGGGGGCGTCGTCCGAAGGTTCCGAAAGGGCACGCATCGATGAACGCCGCCGGTGCGATCGACCAATTCATCGCGCGACGTGTCGGAGCGGCCAACCTGAAACCATCGGGCGAAGCAAAGAAGACGGACTTGATTCGTCGGGTCACACTCGACCTCACGGGGCTCACACCTTCTCCCGAAGAGGTCTCCGCGTTTCTTCGTGACCACTCGCCG
>JBCBLJ010000126.1:0-13954 GCA_038520195.1 Planctomycetota bacterium | reverse complement strand
TTCGAGCCTGTCAGGCTCGAAGCACGTCTTTTGCTCGCCGCGGATGTAGGTGAAGCGTTTGATGCACCGTCGCAGCAAGTCACCGACTCCGCTCGAACCGAAGTGGTTTTTGTCGACGCGGATGTCGAGGAAGCGGAGTGGCTGGCGGCGGGAGTCGCGGACGACGCGGAGTTGGTTCTGCTCTCCCAGGACCAGGACTCAATCGTTCAAATCAGCGACTTCTTGGCGACACGTGATCGGGTCGATGCGATCCACATCGTCACGCATGGTTCCGACGGAGTCGTCCGGTTCGCAAACCATGATCTGGGTTTGAAGGAGGTCGAGTTCCATGCCGATCGGTTGCGGGGTTGGCGCGATGTTCTCTCCAACGACGCCGATATTCTTTTCTACGCCTGCGATCTTGCGGATGGTCATGCCGGTCGAAGCCTCATTCGCAGGGTTGCCGAACTGACGGGTGCGGATGTGGCCGCGTCGACCGATCGAACAGGCCACGGCTCTCGTGGCGGCGATTGGGACTTGGAAGCTTCGACCGGAAAGATTGAATCCGCATTGGCCTTTCGGCGCCCGACTCGTGACGAATATCGAGGCGTTCTGGTTGCCTACGAAGGCAGCGACTACTTTCTTACGTCGAGCAATCTAACGTGGGAGGAAGCTCAGGCGGAGGCCATCGCTGTCGGCGGCAATTTGGTCTCGATCAATGACGCCAATGAGGAAAGCTTTCTCCAATCGACCTTCGGGACCGAACCCATTTGGATCGGGATCAACGATGTCGCCGAAGAAGGCACGTTCGTCTGGGTGAATGGTGATCCGGTGACCTATACCAATTGGGCGCCGGGCGAGCCCAACGATTTTGGAGGTCAAGATCATGGGATTCTGAATTCCGGTTCGAACCTGCAGTGGGACGACAATGGCGGCGCGACCCGGTTAGCCGGGGTCATCGAGGTCCCCCTCGAGAGCATCATCGAGATTCGCGCCCGTGGCGATGAAGGAGGCGAGCAATTTCGACTCTTGATCGAAGAAGTCGCCGTGCAGACCTTTACCACGTCGACCGAAGATCAGACGTTTGCCTACACCGCACCGATGCTCGTCACGCCGGATCAGATTCGCATCGAGTTCTTCGGAGACCAATACGATCCTGATCTCGGCATCGATCGCAACCTGAATGTCGATTGGATTCGCGTCGACGGAGTGACGACCGAAACGGAAGACCCGTCCACGTTTTCGACCGGAACGTGGCTGGCGAGCGACGGCATCTCCCCCGGTTTTCGATTGTCCGAAACGCTGCACACCGATGGTTACTTTCAGTACGCGGGTGCTGACGGAACCGTCGTCGAAGTCCGCGCGAGCGGTGACCAGGGCGATGAACAATTCAATGTTTTGATCGATGGCGAGATAGCGAGCACGTTTACGGCGACGAACGCCTTTGAAACCTATCGCTTCACGGCTTCGCAAGTCGTCACGGCGGAGCAGGTGCGGGTCGAATTCACAAACGATTTCTATGATCCTGCCAACGGAGTCGACTTCAACCTGAACGTGGACTACCTGGCGCTCGACGCGGTGCTCTACCAGACGGAAGCTCCGACGACGTTCTCAACCGGTACTTGGCGGGCGCTGGATGGATTGACGCCGGGCTTTAAGCAATCCGAAACGTTGCATTCGAATGGCTACCTGCAATACCTCGCCGAGCCGCTTCAGTTCGGAGACATCCGACTGGAATCGAGCGTGTTCAGCGTGAGCGAAAATGAGCCAGCCGTCGAAATCACGATCCTTCGTGAGAACGGAAGCGATGGCACCGTCACCGTTGAGTACAACTCGATCAACCTTTCCGCTACCGAAGGAGAAGACTACGTCGGCGTCTCGGGAACGGCCGTTTTCGCGCCCGGTCAGACTTCTCAAACCGTGACGATTCCGATCTTGGGTGACGAATTGATCGAGGGTGACGAGCAGTTTTCGTTCGCCATCGATGCGGTCGCGGGCGGCGCCGGATTGCTCGTTCCTCGTACCGCGACAGTCACGATTGCCGATGACGAGACGGTTTCGTCGTCCGGCGATGGATTGCTAGGCGAGTATTTCGACAACATCGACTTCACGAATCGATTTCCAACCCGCGTCGACTCAACGATCGATTTCGATTGGGCGACAGCTGCGCCGTTGACCGGAATGGGGGCCGATACCTTCTCGGTTCGATGGACCGGCCAAATCGAACCGCTCTACAGCGAAGAGTACACCTTCCAGACCGTTTCCGACGACGGAGTTCGTTTGTGGGTCGACGGTCAACTCATCATCGATGAGTGGAACGATCACGCGGCCACCGAGCATACCGGTACGATCTCGCTGAATGCTGGCCAACTCTACGACATCCGGATGGAGTTCTACGAAAACGGCGGACAGGCGGTGGCTCAGCTCTCGTGGTCCAGCGCCAGTCAAGTGCTCGAAGTGATCCCGCAAAGTCAGCTCTACGCGGCGACACCGACAGACCCACCGGTCGGCCAAAATCTTTCCGCGCAAGATCTCTACACGGGCTTGGTCAGGCCGACGTCGATCGATTTCAGTCCGGATGGACGCAACGCATACATTTCGGAACAGAGTGGCATCGTCAAGGTTGCCCGAGACGGTGAAGTGTCCACGTTCATCGACATTCAAGACATCGTCAATGGCACGCGTGATCGGGGACTTCTTGACCTCGCGGTGCATCCCGACTTCGAAAACAATCCCTACGTCTATCTGTTGTTCACCTACGATCCGCCAGAGGTGTTTCAGAATCAATCCGATCCGTTGGCAGGTCCCGATCGGAATGGGAATCGAGCCGGTCGCCTGATTCGAGTCACCGCCGACGTTTCAACGGGCTACACAACGGCCGTCGAAGGCAGCGAAGTCGTGCTGCTGGGAAGCAATAGTACCTGGGAGAACTTCAACGCTTTCGTCAATAGCACGACAGACTTTGATGAACCGCCCGCGGGGATCAACGCCGATGGGACGAACGTCCAAGACTTCGTCGCTACCGATAGCGAATCCCACACGGTCGGTGCTGTCGAATTCGGTCCCGATGGAGCGCTGTATGTCTCGATCGGGGATGGAACGTCTTACAACCGCGTTGATCCGCGTACGGTGAGGGTGCAAGACATCGACAACCTCAGCGGCAAAGTTCTACGAATTGACCCACTGACTGGCGAAGGACTCGCCGACAACCCCTTCTTCAATGGTGATCCCGACGCGAATCGCTCCAAGGTTTATCAGTATGGCCTCCGCAATCCATTCCGAATGACCATCGATCCTTCCAGCGGCCAAGTTTACGTCGGCGATGTCGGCTGGACGCGTTGGGAAGAGATCAACGCGGCCGGGCCCGGCGCAAACTTCGGGTGGCCGTTCTACGAAGGCGGTAGCGGGACGAGTCTTCGCACCAATGGCTACGAAGATCTTCGCGAAGCAGATGCATTCTACGATTCCGTAGCCGTCGAACCGTCGCTCTTTGCGCTAAGCCATAGCGCGGACGGCATCAACGCGATCGTACTCGGTGACATTTACACGGGTTCGACGTACCCGGCGGAGTACCAGGGCGATCTCTTCTTCAATGACCTTGGCCAGGGCATTGTTCGAAACATTTCGTTCGACGCCAACGGAAACGTCGCGGACGTGCAGACCTTTACGACCGGCGCGCGAGTCGTCGTGCAGATCGTTCAAGGTCCCGACGGAAACCTGTATTACGTTGATCTCGATGACGGGGTCGTGGGACGTTGGGTTTTCGCATAGCGACTGACCGGCATTCAACTTCCGGGCGGTCCAAGGATCTGCAGCTTTGCCGGATCGATCACCAGGTGTTTCACACGCTCGCGTTTCCAGGTGTAGGTCGCGTGAACGAGCCCATCATCGGTTTGGATGATTGCGGGATAACTGAATTCTTCTCTTTGTTCCTGTTCGAGCACACCGACGGACTTCCAAACTTCGCCATCATCGGAGATCGCGAGATTGAGCAATCCGCGACGTCCCCATCCGTTGTCCGTTGACGGCACGTGGTTGTAGATCAGGAGGTGCCGTCCGTCGCGAAGCGAAACCACCTCGATACCCGAGTTGGGGTTCGGCAGATCGGTCGCCTTCAGTCGTGACCAAGTCTTGCCACCGTCGGTCGAAGTCGTCGTCGCGATGACTTTCTCTTTCGTGCGGCAGAGCGCCGTCAGTCGACCATCCGCGTGTCGAAGAAGCGTCGGCTGGATCGCGTTGAACTTCGACGCATCATTGATCGGTCCGATGCGAGACCACGGGCCGCTGGGGAGACCGCCTTCGAGCGCGACTCTTTCGAAGTGGACGCGCCAGCCGTTGTTTTCCGTCGACGAGCCACAGAGCAAGGATCCGTCGTCCAGCAACATCGGTTTGCAACGGACCGGTCCATCGATACCCTCGGGCAATCGTCGACGCTCGCGAAACGTCCGACCACGATCGTAGCTGACCATCATCTCGCCCCACCACGCTCGAGGGTTGGGACCGACTTTGAAGAACAACAGTGTCGGTCCGTCGCCCGGTGGCTGATACAAAACGGGATTCCAGCAAGGGTATTGCAGGTCCTCGTGTTGAACGCCCGTGGCAACCTGCTTGGGCGAAGACCAGCGGCTGCCGTCGTGATAGCTGGTCCAGATTCCGACATCTTTCCTTCCCTCCTTGGTGCCGCCAAACCACGCCGTGACGAGGCCACGACTGGTTTCGCAAATCGTCGATGCGTGACACTCAGGGGTCGGCGCCTTGGTGTAGATGAATTCAGATCGCAATAGCCCCTGCAACTTGGGTCTTTGAACGGACTCAACCGTCGCCAGCAATGCTTCTGGCTTGTATGCGATGCAGTCTTGATGTGCGATGTGGTACAGGCGACCATTCTCTGCCCCGACCAACAGATCCGGTTTGCCATCGCGGTCGAAGTCACAGACTGCCGGACTCGACGTGTGTCCGGCCACATTGCGTTTCGCGAGATTGCCGACTCGACGAAGCACTTGTTTTCCGTCACGAGTTTCGCAGTTTCGGTACCAAGTGGCGTTCTCCGAATTCACCAGGACGTCCAGCCGTCCGTCGCCGTCCCAATCGACAACGGCCAGCTTGACCCGCCCCGAACCGCCGCAAGACTTCGGGTTAAGCTGCAACGGCAAGCCTGCTTCGTCGACAAAGACTCTTTCGGCGGGACCCAGGTCGGAGCGGAGAGTGAGATAGCCTTCCTGATCCAAGAGTACGAGATCGGTTTTTGAATCGCCATCAAAGTCGGTCGCAATCGGCGTCGTTCGCCACTGCGTGATCGCCCCGGGTGACTTTGATTTCCACCAATACCACTTCGGCGGTTGCTCGGCCCGCGCGGATGGTAACTCAGCATCGATCAACACGCCATTGTCGTTGCGAAGCCAACGGACTTCAGCAAGGATCGAGTTATAAATGATGTCAGGGTCTCCATCGCCATCGAAGTCTTCAACCGAAAGCGTGGTGTAGCCCCACTTGGGTTCGCAGGGCCCTTGGATCGAGCCACTTTCGCCAGCGAGGACACGAAACGGCGCTGGTTCGCTTGCTGAGCCGTTTACTTCCAGTAAGGACGGCGCCGACCACTTCGGCATCCCATCGGCGCCCGCACCCAGGTTTTCAAAGTAGCCGATGTTGCCGGCGGTGTTGCCACAAAGAATGTCTTCGTCGCCGTCTCCATCCCAGTCGAACGCAAACGGAGTCGCCAGGGCGCCGAACTTGAGTGTGTCCGCCTGTTGCTGAAAGAACTTCGGCTTGTGAAACACGGGGCGCCGATGGTCCAGTCGCCCGCTGTTTTCGATCAGCGCGACACGGCCGTCTTCGTCGCCGACGATCAGGTCCAAATCGCCGTCCGCATCCCAGTCGATCGCCGTTGGCGTGACCATTTGAACGTGCATCTTGAGCGGCTGACCGTCGGAACTCGGGAGTTTTTGCCCGGCGGAATAGATCGGTGCGATCCGCGATCCGATATTCTCGAAGTAAGTGAAGCCATCGAGGAATTCGCCACACAGCAAATCGAGGTCTCCATCGCCGTCGAAGTCGCCAAAATTCGGAGAAGGCCAACCGAACAAATCGATGTCGCCGTCACCAGCCCGTAAACGAATCGGCGCATCGGCGTAGTCCGGCGTTTCGTCCGAGCCGTCGTTGGTAATCAAATAAACGTAGCCGTGGATCGGACCATTGCGCCAACGGCCCGCGGCGTTATAGGCGTGATCCCACCCATAGTCGGTCCAGTCGCCGATGCCGACAACGATGTCTCGATCGCCGTCCCCATCGAAATCAACGTAGCGCCACATGTTTCCGCGAACGCGATTGGGATGGACATTCGCGCGCGGGTAAATCTTCACGGGCTTGTTGAAATCGAAGACGCCGCTCGCGGCGCGTCGGTATTCAAAACCGGGTCGCAACACGCGCGGGACTCCGTCGACATAGCTGACCTGCATATTCTGAGTGGCTTTACCGAGGCGCACCGCCGGCTTGAACACAGGCGTTTTGATCGACGCATCCTGGCTAGGATTCTCAAACAGATAAACGCCATTGCTAGGTTTGTCGGGGCACGCCACGAGCAGATCAAGGTCCCCGTCGTTGTCATAGTCCATCGGCATCGGCCAAGCCCAAAGGCCAACGCCCAAGTCAACTTCAAGACCGGGATGATTGTAGCGCAGCGGCCGAAGTTTCCAGTCGGCTTCCTCCGCACGGAGAAATGAGGCCACGAGCAAGACGAGAACGCCGGAAATCACACGGGACATGTGACATCACCTGAAGGGAGGCGGGAGGAAGCGGGGGAGTAAAAAGTCTACACCAACGGTGGTCGCGCTTGGGTTCCACCGTCGCGAGATCCGTCCTCGAACTCGGTCGAAGTTCCGCGATCAAAAAGAGAGGACTGCAGTTGATCGTACGCAGCACACTCGCAGCGATGACAGCAATCGGCTGCGGCCCGCGTTTGCGTCGATCGTTTAGCGCGGCATCTTTAAACGGAGCCTGTTTGATCGCGACCGTAGAGGTACATCGCGAGGACTCCCATGACGATCACGTAGGCCCACTGAACCCCGAGACCGAAAAGCAGTTTGGGATCGGTGATCGTGAGTTTGTTCCAGAGCATTCCTTGGAAGCAGGACATCGCCCAATACGTGGGCATTGTTTTGGTGAGCGTGTCGAGCCAATCGGGAAAGTTCATCAACTGCACGGGGAACCAGCAGCCGCCGAGCGCGGACATCACAAGGATCAGGATCGAAGAGAGTCCGTCGGCTTGCTTGCTGCTGCGGCAAGCAGTCGCCAGTAACATCGCGAAAGCGGAGCCGACGGCGATCCAGGTCAGCACGATCACGATCATGGTGATCGGTGACTGGAACAAGCCGACTCGAAAGAAGAATTCGCCGTAGACCATTAGCACGGTCATCTGAATCACGCCGACGACCGCGACGTACAGAAACTTGCCAGCCACGATGCTCTCGCGACGGATCGGCAGTGACATCAGTCGAGACAACGTTCCTTCCTCGCGCTCTCGTAAGAGGACACTTCCCGCACCGACGAGACCAAACAACAACATCATCACGCTGATACCGCTGACGCTTTGAGCCTGCTGATAGGTCACTTGCGCGGCGCGGTCCGGTGGGCTGATGTCTTCGGTCTCGATCGGCAGAAGGTCGGCCATCATCGCCATCGGATTCGTCGTGGTTTCACCGGCATCCGGCTCGGATTTGGCTGTCGGAGGTTCCGAGGAACTGGCTGGACCACTTTCGCTATCGTTTTCGGTGCCATTGCTCTCGGCGGCATCATTGTCGGTGCCTTCGTTCACCGGCTCGCCTTCATCGGCGTCGAACGAAAGGGAGCCGTCATCGATCCAATCTTGAATCACGCCACTCGTTTGCTGGAACTGCTCACGAAGGCTATCCCATTGCTCGGTGTCCAGGCCGTTGTCCTGAAATAGCTTGCCGAGCGTCGCGAAGATCAAGTCCGAATCGCCGAGCGAGATCATCTCCTGCATCAGCGCGAACTGAATGATTTGACGCTCCATCGTGCGCCCAGGGTCCCTCAGCAATGTGAGCGTTGGGACCTGCCCCTCGTCGAGTGCTTGGCCGTAGCCGGCTTCGATCACGAGGCCGTGATGGGCGTCCCCTTCGGCGATTTCTTTTCGGACGTAGGCCTTCGTGTCTTCCTCGCGACCGGTCACATTGCGGACGCGGAGCATCTCGCTGTCGGCGAGTCCTTGGACAAGTCGTTTTGAGGCGGGCGTCTGATCCAGATCGACCAGCATCATGCTGATCTTGGGTGTGCCGCCGGAGCCACCGAACGCGTAAGCCATCACCACGCCGAAGACCGTGACAAGGGCGATCGGCATGAGGAACCCCAGCGCGAGTCCCGCGCGGTCGCGGAAGTAGCTGCGTAGGTCTTTCGCGGCCAAGTCCCATCCGTCGGACAGCATTTTGCTCCACCCAGAATTCGCCATCAGTCTCTCAAGCTCCTGCCCGTCAGGGTTAAGAAAACGGTTTCCAAGCTCGCCTGATCATCACCGATTTCACGCTTTAAATCATTCGCGCCACCGACCGAGAGGATGCTGCCCTCATTCATGATCGCGATTGTGTCACACAACCGTTCGGCTTCTTCCATGTAGTGGGTGGTGTAAAGCAACGTCTTGCCGTCGGACTTCAGCTTCTCAAGACTGTCAAAGAGGTGCGAGCGACTCTGTGGGTCGACGCCGACGGTTGGTTCGTCGAGCAGCACGAAGCTCGGGTCGTGAATCAACCCCGCCGCAAGGTTGAGCCGCCGCTTCATCCCGCCGCTAAACGAGCTGACTGCGTCGCCGCGTCGATCCTCTAGGCCGGCGAGGTGAAGCTGCTGCTCCAACCGGTCCTTCAGCTCGGCTCCCCGCAAACCGTAGAGCCGCCCGAAGAGTTTCAGGTTCTCTTCGGCCGAGAGCTTTTCGTAAAGCGCCAACTCCTGCGGAACGACTCCGAGATGCTGTCGATCGTGCTCGGAATCCGACGGTCGAAAGATCTGCCCGAGCCGTTTGAATTGGCCCTCGTAGTCGCGGCGTAGTCCGGCGAGGCAAGAGATCAGTGTCGATTTGCCCGCACCGTTGGGGCCCAACAAACCAAAGACGGTGCCGGATTCGATTCGCAGCGAGACACTCCGTACGGCGCGACGTTCCCCATAGGAATAGCTAAGGTCCGAGATTTCAAGGAAGACTTCATTCATCTCGTTGGGTAAGGCGTCCTGTTTGGTGGGGCAAGTCTTGTTGTCGACGCTGGAGGCGTGATCAAAGCGCCGAACGGGGCGCGAACCACAGCCTCCTTTTCAAGGAAGAATGAATTTGTTTCTCGCTGCCAATATTTGTCAACCTGTGACGAAACACAAGGTTGGCGAGACGGTCCTCCCTTCGGATGAGTAACGCTCGAACAGCACTGACTGCCGGTCCGATCGGGACCGTTGATCGGTTCCGCTACTCGTGATCCCCGGCGCGACGTGATCCGGTAGCTTAGAGATCGTTCCCGAAATCGCTTTCACTCAGACCCGGCGAGAACTTCGATGAAACCTGGCGGATGGATGAGCGTACGTTGTTGGCGCGCCTGCGGTCTGATTGCGGCGCTGGTGATGACCACCCAAGCGGGATGTGGCAAACTTGAATTCAAGGGTGGCGGCATTCGTAGCGTCGCCGCCGGCACGTCCAGTTCTCTCGCTGTTTACGCGGCGGGCGGAGACGAAAAGCTCGTGTTTGCTCTCTTTACCGACGTCGACTCGGTCGGCAACACCGCATCGGCGGGTTCGAGTTGGACAGGAGCGATCACAAGAACCGATGGGAAATCAATCGACTACAGTGGCGACCCGGAGAACGTCGTCATCGACGGTACGGAGTACCAGTATTCCGACGGGAGGGTCTTTTTGGTCGCCGCCGAGGGTGACACGATTACCGTCCGGCAACTCGACCTGCCCGTCGGCGAAGGCAACTATGGCGAACAGTTTGATCGACTTGCCGACTCCGATGACGTGCAGGATTTCCTTGCGTCCCGTGAGCCAACCGAGCCGTCCGAAGAATCATCCGAGCCAAGCAAGGCATCGTCCGGGGAGGGATCATCCGTTGCGGCCGAAAACTCGCCGACGTCAGCGGATTGAATCCGATTGCTTGGACGGGATCACCTTCGCGAGCAGCATCATGAGACATGGCCCGACGACGATGATCAGGTAGGCATGCATCGGACTCGCCAGCTGAGCAAGGCTTTGCGGCCACGCGTCGGAGGCCGAGAGCGTCATCCATGCAATGACCAGGCCGCCGATCGTCAAGCAGACCATGGCCGTGCGGGCGGACGCTTTGGAAGTCATGCCCATCAAGAACAAACCGATGATCGCGGCACCCAAGACACCGGACAGCGTCCACCAGGTATCGAGTGCGGTGCTGGCCACTTGCGCTAGCACGATTGCCGTCATCGTTCCCAACAAACCCCAGACGGCTGTCGCGGATCGCAAAACGCGCATGCTTTGCGTCGTGCTCGGATTGGGATTCAGGAGCCGCTGGTAAAAGTCGCTGAGGATCAGCGTCGCCGACGAGTTCAGCGAGGTCGAAACGGTACTCATGGCGGCGGCGAAAACCGCGGCGATCAAAAGTCCCCGAATGCCGGATGGTAACTGCGACGCGATAAAGTGCGGAAACACCCGATCACCGATATCTTCTCGTTGGAGTGTGGATGCGGTTTCAGCGAGCTTCAATTCGTAGTCGGGCGATGCGGCATCGATGCCGCTTTGCATCAACTTTTGTTCGGCGACGACACGACGAACGCCTTCAATGGACCCGGCATGGGTTTCGTAGTACGCGAACAGCGCCGTCCCGATGAACAAGAACATGGCACTGACGGGGACGTATAGAAGCGCACCGAGCCAGATGCTTTTGGCGGCTTCGGTGTCACTCTTGGACGCGATGTATCGCTGCACGTAGCTTTGATCGATCCCAAAGTTTTTGAGGTTCTCGAAGACGCTGTACGCCAGGACGACCCACACGGTCGGTTGCGCTAATTCCAACGGGTCCATGCTGCCGAGTGAAAGCTTGCCACGATCCGAGGCCATCGAAATCACTTGGCCAGGGCCATCGGGCATGCCCGTCAGCAAGATCGCCAACGCGATCAAGGCACCGCCGAGCAAGATAAAGGCCTGAATAGCATCGGCCCAAATCACCGCGACCACCCCGCCAAAGAGAGCGTAGGCGGTGACGATCGCCCCTGTCACCAGGATCAACCAGCGGATGTCCCAGCCGAACAGAATCGCCATTGGCAATCCCATCAAGTACAGAATGACGCCGACCCGCGCGATGTGAAAAACCAAGTAAAAGGCGCTGGCGAAAAGCCTCGCCCAGAGTCCGAAGCGAGTCTCCAAAAGTGAGTAAGCAGAGACTTCATTCGAACTCCGGTACATCGGCAAAAAGTATCTCACGGCAACCCACGCGGCGGGCGGGATCGCGATCGAAAACACGAATGCATTCCAGTTGCCCAAAAACGCTTTTCCGGGCAGTGCGAAATAACTGATGCTGCTCAGGTACGTGGCAAAGATCGACATGCCGCACAGCCAACCGGGCAGCGATCGGCCACCAGCGGTGAAATCCTCCGCCGATCGATTCCGTTTCCAAAAGAGATAGCCAACGCCAACGATGACCGCGACATAGGCTGCCAAGACCGTCCAATCAACGGCGGTGAAAAACGTCGTCGCGATCATGGCCGGCGCACTCCCGCACCGACCAGGTCTCGCAGCAATCGCCGCAACCTCGGAAGTTCCGTGGCGTACTTCGGGTCGTCGATTCGATTGACCGACTCGGCTTCGTCAATTGTGTGGTCGTACAGTTCGATGCCGACCGAGGAACCATCTGCGACGTCGGTCCATTCGGTGTAGCGGAACTTTGGCGTGCGAATGCTGTGACCCATCACACGCAGCGATTCGATGTCTTTGAAATAAGCCGGCCGTGGATGCTGCGAAAGCGCGGCCGGCTTGATGCTTGGCTTTGTGCCGTCGAGGAGCGGTCGCAAGCTAACGCCTTCGACGTCGCCGGGCGCGGGTAGCCCACACAGGTCCGCGAGCGTCGGGTACAGGTCGAGCAACTCCACGATCGCATCCGTTTCACGTGGTGAGTCGGCAGTGAGGTGCTTCGGCGGGACAATCAACAACGGAACCCGGGCGTCGAGCTCAAAGTTGGAAGTCTTTGCCCAAAGCGTGTGGTCACCGAGGTGGAATCCGTGATCGGACCAAAAGACGATCACAGTGGATTCGGAAAGCTCGAGTCGATCCAGTTCCGCGATCACTCTTCCGACTTGCGCGTCGAGGTAGCTGATAGCCGCGAGATAGCCTCGTCGGATCTCTTGGGCTTCGCTTTCTGTGAGTGCCTTTCCCTGAGACGCGCGGAGTAATTCGCGACTGTCGTGCCAGGCGATCCGAGGTGTTCCCTTCGGCCAATCCGGACACTCGGGAAACAGGATGTCTTCCTTTTCGTAAAGGTCCCAGTAGCGTTTGGGCGCATTGAACGGAAGATGCGGTTTCCAGAAGCCAACGGCCAAAAAGAACGGTTCCGTCCGTTGGGCACATTGACCGAGGGCTTCGACGGCGAGTCCGGCGATGCGACCGTCGAAGTAGGCTTCGTCCGGAACGTTCCGACACTCGCATCGAAGCGCCGTGGTTTCATTCGGTGGTAGATCGCCCTCGACTTGGGCGACGTCGTCTCCGTGGCGAGCGTAGTGCATCACTTCCGGCACCGACCACGAATCGGGATCGCCTTGAATCTTCGTCTGCCAGTTATGAAAGATTTTTCCGATGTTCTGGGTGAAGTAGCCGTTCTGTAGGAAGTGCTGTGGCAGCGTGATGACATCCGGGATCTCATCCCGAAAGTGCTTGGCCAAGTTGTATTGCTGGAGCGTGTTTGGTCGGCGCCCCGTAAGTAGACTGCTGCGCGAAGGATTGCAAACGGCTTGGGCGCAGTAGGCACGCCGGAAAAGCGTTCCGCGCGTCGCGAGGCGATCCAGATGTGGCGTCTTCACCACCGCGTCTCCATAACATCCGAGGTCACAGCGCAGGTCATCGGCGGCGATGAACAGCACGTTCGGGGATTTTGCACGAAGTGCGGTCGTAGAGACCAGCAAGATGGAGGCGAAAAGGAATCGAGACATGCTTGGGGAGAAGCGGAGGCGGGGTGGGGAAACGCCGTAGCGTAGCAGAAGACACGCCGACCGGAGTCTCACACGCACCTAACTGAGTCTCTTGTCGATTCGTCCGACCGACGACTCGCTCGTACGCGCGAGGCGTTCAATCACGAAGCACGCCCACGGATCGCAGGATCGCCGCGACACGTTCTCGCTCAGGGTCGAGGAACCGGTTGAATGGATCCGCCGGTAGGTCTTCGCAAATGCCTAGTAAGGACAGCGCGGACTTTGTCGCCTTGATGTGCTTTGAGGCGTACTTGCCGATTTCGTAGATCGCCTGAAACTCTGCGATGACCCGATACGTTTCTTCGATAGCCTTCGTATCACCGTCCTTCAATGCGTTTGCGTGGCGAACAAATATTGACGGCATAACATTCGCCCCTCCGGAAACGCCGCCATCGCCGCCGGCGTTGTGAGCCTCGCGGAGTTTTGCTTCGGGCCCGATCAGAACGGACCAATCCGGCCGGATGGATTTCAATCCGCAGACCTGTTCAAAGTAATCGAGATCTCCACCGCTATCCTTGACTCCGACAATTGATTCAATGTCCGCGAGCGCGCGCAGCGTCGCGATCTCGAACCACACTTTGGTCATGCCCGGCATGTTGTAGAGCATGAGCGGTACTGGAATCAGCGGTGCGAGATTCCGCACGTACGCCTCGAGTTCGGTTTGTCCGGCGGGGAAGTAGTATGGCGTCGTCAGCACGGCAAAGTCCGCACCACAGTCTGCCGCGTAGCGAGCGAGTTCCACGGATTCAACAAACGCCGTGTCCGTGATGCCGACCAAAACCGGG
>JBCBLJ010000656.1:0-4899 GCA_038520195.1 Planctomycetota bacterium | reverse complement strand
CTTTCTTATCCCAAACGGAGGCCGTGTGGCATCCTGACTGATAGGCTCCGTCGACGATCGGCGAAATCAATGTCGCGGCCATCATTTCAAGCTCTTGAGAAGTCATCAGTCCGGTCGTGTCTTGTGACCCGACGATGTTGACTTCGACCCGTACATCGGAGCCTGCATGGAGTACCTTGCCGGGCGTGGTACCGACGGCATTGCGGTTGAAGATTTTTTCGACGGCCGTCAGTCCTTGACCCTCATGGGAGATCTCTTTGGCGGGCGCGAAGACGGGCGGGACATCGATTCCAAGTGTCTTCGCAGCGAACGTTTGCAGCTTCTTTCCGAATACAATCGCATACGAGCCTCCGGCCCGAATGAACTCCAGCTTCTGGGGCGTCAATGCGGCCGAAATATCGATCAGTTCCTGACCTTCCTGGAGCAGTTTCTTTGCCTTTGTGTCCACGGTAAGTACGGTCCCGGTATCCACCGAATAGACTTGCTCGAGAACCGGTTCGCCGTCGGCGTCGAGTATGACGTTGCCTTCGGCGTCGACTTTTTTGACCCAGTTCTTGAGGTCGATTCCGATGCCGCCTGTGACTCCAACCGTGGTCAAAAAGATCGGCGAGATACCATTGGTCCCCGCGACCACCGGAGCGATGTTGATGAACGGCACATAGGGACTCGCCTGTTTGCCGATCCACAGCGCCACGTTGTTCACGCCTGACATTCGCGAGGAGCCAACGCCCATCGTGCCCTTCTCCGCGACGAGCATGACTCGCTTGCCAGGGTGTTCGTTCTGTAACGCGACCAGTTCTTTCTGCGCCTGATCACTGATGAGGCACTTGCCGTGAAGCTCTCGGTCGGATCGGGAGTGGGCTTCACTACCCGGCGACAAGAGGTCCGTCGAGATGTCACCGACTCCGGCGACATACGTGACGACGTCAATCGTCTCTGGCACCGGTGGTAGGTCGGTGAAGAATTCCGCCCGCGCGTAGCTTTCGACCACTTCTTTGGCGATTGCATTGCCCTGCCGAAAGGCCTTCGCGAGACGGTCCGTGTCGGCTTCGTAGAGAAAGACTTGTGTCTTCAAAACGGTAGCAGCGTCTTTTGCGATCGAGGGATCGTCGCCCAACGCGAGATCCAGCAGGACCTCGATCGACGGCCCGCCCTTCATGTGCGAAAGTTGCTCCAACGCGGAGGCCGGCGTGATTTCGGGTACCGACACCTGACCAAGGATAATTTCCTTCAGGAACGCAGCCTTCACGCCCGCGGCACTCGTTGTTCCGGGTAGCGTGTTGTACACCAGGAACTTGAGGGAGTCTTCGCGATGAGGGTGCGTCGGGTCCTTGATCTGATCGATCAACGCCGCGGTCAGTTCAGCGCTGTCAATGGGTTTGGGATGGAGCCCGAGTTTCTTCCGTTCGTCGATCTCGCTGAGGTATTCCGTGTAGGTCTTCATTTGCATCGCATCATTGTCGATTGGCTCGGCGACCAACGTCGCCTTGTCATTCAATTTGGCCGATTGACTTTCGTGCGTCTCAAACGGACACGTCGGAAAGGCTCTGGGTCGCCGATCTGCGCTGATCGGACTCGGCTGACTCACTATTGTCGAGATTTCACGTCGCCAAGGGTACCCCCAGTTCGCGCTCATCCGCTCTCCAGGGCTCACCAAGTTGCCAGCTTTTTCCGCCGAAGCGAGAAAAACGATGATGACCCGTGGCTGAGCGACTGCTTCGCGGATTGTCTAGGCGGTCGACACAACTAAGCTACGACGGGTTGACTCCTGCTCGCGACGCCTCGCCATTGATTGCCCCATGAAATTTCGGCCCTTCCGAATTTGGCTCGTACTCACGTCGATGTTTTTCTGCCCAGCAATTGCGAGTCAAGCCGCGGAGCCCGGCTCCCTGCCCTCGGTCGCTGAGAAGACCGTGTCGCTTCGTTATCACGGCGGGTTCTTCGATGTTTACTGGGACAATGATCAGGGCAAGCTGCTACTAAAGATCGATCGATGGGGCGACGAGTTCCTCGTGGTCGACGCTCTGGCGAGCGGACTGGGGAGCAACCCTGTTGGGCTGGACCGGGGCCAATTGGGACGCGAGCGTCTTTGCACCTGGCGGCGAGTTGGACCACGCGTCTTCCTGGAGCAGCGTAACACGCGTTTCCGCGCCGACGGTGCGCCGGCGGTCGAGCAACGCGCAGTCCTCGACTCCTTTGCACCGTCCATCCTTTGGGGCGGCTCAATCCTCGCCGCCGACACCGATGGTGCCGTGCTGATCGATGTGACGGATTTGGTAGCGTCGGACCGACATCAAATCAGCCGAACCCTGAAATCCAGTGACCAGGGCAACTACACACTGAGTGCGGACCGCAGCGCAATTCAACCCGAACGTATCAAGGCGTTCCCGAACAATGTTGAGTTGGAGGCCGCGCTAACGTTCGCATCAGCCGAACCGGGGTCTCAAGTCCGAGCCGTCGCCGCGTCGGGCGAAGCGTTCACCGTTCGGCAACGGGTGAGCTTGATCCGGTTGCCCGACGAAGACTACGAAGTCCGTGAATATCATCCGCGAGTCGGCTCCTTCTCGGTCGGCTACGCCGATTACGCCGCACCGCTGGATCGGTCGATGCACCGACGTTTGATAACGCGGCATCGATTGACCAACTCTGATCCCATCGTCTACTACGTCGATCCCGCAGCGCCGGAGCCGATTCGCTCGGCATTGGTCGAGGGCGCATCATGGTGGGCCGACGCGTTTGCCGCAGCGGGATTCCCGGACGGGTTCGAGGTCCGCGTCGCGCCCCCAAACATGGATCCTCTCGATGTTCGATACAACTACATCCAGTGGGTCCATCGACAAACGCGAGGCTGGTCCTATGGTGCCAGCGTCGTTGACCCCCGAACAGGTGAGATTCTCAAGGGTCACGTGTCTCTCGGATCGCTGCGAGTCCGCCAAGACCGTTTGCTAATCGACAATCTCGCGCCATCGCCGGCTACAACGAATTCACGAGGATCGTCGCGTGCCGACTGTGCCATCGGGAGTGCTGACTTTGGTTTGCACGCGATGGTGGCGTCGAACCTCGATGATCTCACGACGTCAAGCGCCGTCGCGTTGGCACGGATTCGGCAGCTGTCCGCGCACGAGGTCGGTCACACGTTGGGGCTGGCGCACAATTTTGCTGCCAGCACTTACGGGGATCGGGCGTCGGTGATGGATTATCCGGCACCACGGATCCTGATCGGCGAAGACGATCGCTTCGATTTTTCGCAAGCCTACGGAGTTGGAGTCGGCGACTGGGATCGTTTCTGTATCCGCGCGATGTACGGGTCACTCGGCGAGGATCCAAGCGAAAGCATGAAGTCGCTCGTGGAGGAGGCGGACGCGAAGCAATGGATCTACTTGAGCGATTCCGACGCGCGGCCGGCGTCGGCTTCGGACCCAAGAGCCAACCTTTGGGACAACGGCGAGGATCCCGTCGATGCACTCGCCCACGCGATGAAGGTGCGGGAACTCGGCTTGTCGCGCTTCGATGACTCGGTGCTGCTGCCCGGCGAAGGTTTTGGAGATCTTCCACGTTACTTCGCGCCGCTTTACTTTCACCACCGCTACCAAGTCGAGGCCGCCGTCAAGTGCATCGGAGGGGTCAAGTACGCCTATGGTTTGGCCGGCGAAGGCGACGCACAGACGACCGACGTCGAGTGGCAGCAACAGCAGCGGGCGGTTTCAGTGCTACTGACGACTCTCGAACCAAACGCATTGGCTATCGATCCGGTTCTCGCGCGCAAAATGACACCCGCCGGGGCTTCCGCGGCCGCTTGGTCGGCGGAGGAACCGCAAGGAAGAACGTTCCCCATTTTTGATCCCCTCTCGATCGTCGAAACGGCCGCCGAAGTGAGTCTCTCGGGTTTGCTCAACGCGCAACGTCTCGGAAGGCTTGCCGTTCAGCGTGACCGCGACGAAAAACACCCTGGGATCGCACTGGTACTGGAACCACTGCAACGTCACGCACTGAAACTGTTGGAGTCGCGAGACAATCCGAGCGAGGAAACATCCGCGCGACGCATCGTTGCGGTCGTCGTCGCAGTTGGGCTCAAGACCGCGGGCGATGCCGGGGCGAGGCAAGATGTTCGAGCCGCGCTCCGCGAATGGCTCAAAGGACTCTGTTCCTCAATGCAAGCTCAGGTGGAGGCACGCCCGAGTGAACACGACGCCGAGATTGCGATGATCCGGCAGCGGATCGATCAGTTTCTCAGTCGCCCTGACCTGCAATACCCGGCGACATCGGTTCCTTCTGCCCCGCCAGGGAGTCCCATCGGAGCGCGACGCTAGAGTCGAGACGCTTCCATTGAATAGCGATTGTGGCGGATTCCCAATCGCGAACAGTTCTTTTCTCGCCATCACGTAGACAACGTCGTTCGCGATGGTCGGTGTGCTTTCGATCGATTGAGTAAGGCTGCTAAGCCACCGCGTTAGGACGTCGCCGGCTCGACCGCCGTGTCCGGCAGCGGCTCATGGAAGTAGAAGCAAAGCCCATCGGGGGCGACGACAAAGAAAACGCGAAATCGCTTTCCATCTCGCTCGTCCACTCGAGGGTCTCCGATCTCCAGTCCACGCGCCTCCAACTCTTGACGAATCGCATCGATCTCGGAAACAAGGATCGCCGCACCGTCCTGTGACGCGTCACCGCCGTTGATCGCAAAGCCAATCCGCGTCCCATCACGCTCAAGAATGACAGTCGGCGGGTCCTCGCGACGCTCCACTTCCGTCATCCCAAAACGTTGGCCGTACCACGTCGACGCGGAGTCGATGTCGGTCACCGGCAACGCCAACACATCGTCCTGGTACGGAAACGCCTGCACGAAAGTCGGTGAGTCAGACATGAGAGTTGAGAGTTGAGAGTTGAGAGTTGAGAGTTGAG
>JBCBLJ010001165.1:0-1829 GCA_038520195.1 Planctomycetota bacterium | reverse complement strand
GGCTTGGATTCGGTCGAATTCTCAGCGACACGGTCGACCATCGGACCTGCGGTCGCGTCGATCGATGGACCGACCGGCTGTGGCTCAACGACCGAAGTCGGATTGCTCGAAGAGCGAGGGTCATCCGACGCGAGCCGATCCCCCTCGATCACGTCCGACACCGGTTCACGGTCACTGTCGGCACCGGTCTCATCAATCACGTTCTCCGCGACCGATGCTCCCGAGGGCCCCGAACCGATTCCCTGAACCAGCATCGCGACCAACAGCAACGATGCCGCCAAAGCCGAAATCAATCCGACCAACTGCGGCATTGAGAAGCGTCCCGAACGTTCTTCCCGCGCCGCCTTTCGCAACGGATGCTGGGCAGAACAGCCCTCCTCGGTCGCAGCCTGAATCGCCGCACCAACAACTTGATCCGCAAAATCCTTTGACAATCCCGGCCCCGAATAAGCAGCCTGCGAAAGCCATGCCGATTGCGATTTCAGCGTCTCGAAACGGGCCTCAATCGCCGGGTCGCTTTCCAGCATCCGTTCGACGCGAGCGCGCTCGTCACCACTTAGCACACCGTCGAGGTGCGCCGAAAGCAGTTCGTCGAGGATTTCGTCTGGTAAAGCCATCTGTCCACTCACGGGAACCATCCCGTTTTTTCACGATTGCCGGTCCGACAGGATACTGTCTCTATCGGCCCTCGGAATGTCATCCCGAACCCGCCACACAGCGGAAACAGGCGTTTTTCGCGTCATCGGCGTAGTGCCGTCGTGCTTCTCGGATGATAGAAGCGATGGTAAGTTCCCACGAAATCGACATTTTTCACGCGAATCCGGCTCATTCTTTGCTTTGCCGGTGCGCCGCGAGGGACCGAATCCCCTCATTCTCGGAGCCCATCGAACTGGGAGACCCCCTTGTCCGTCGACCCTCCGCTGGAAATAAATCGCAAGGTCTACGACGCGATGGCGCAGGCCGGCGACCCGCTTTGCCGCCCCGCGACCGAAGAGGAACTGTCTCGTCCGCTTTCGGTGATCGATCAGGCCGGCTGGCTCGGCGAGTCGATCGCGGGCCAAAAAGTGCTCTGCCTCGCCGCCGGCGGTGGCCGGCAGAGTTCGCTCTACGCCGCCGCCGGGGCCGAAGTCACCGTCGTCGACCTGAGCGGGGCGATGCTGGAACTGGATCGGCAAGTGGCCGCCGAGCGGGGCATCCCGATGCGAATCTTGCAGGCCAACATGGAAGACCTCTCGGGACTCCGTGATGCGGAGTTCGACATTGTCATTCAACCGGTGAGCACCTGCTACGTCTCCGCGATCGACAACGTCTACCGAGAAGTCGCGCGGGTGACCCGCGCGAGCGGCCTCTACATCAGCCAGCACAAACAGCCCACCAGTCTGCAAGCTGACTACCAGCGCGGTCCCGAAGGTTACGCGATTCGACACGCCTACTATCGCGACGCGCCCGTGCCGCGACCGAGAGCCGACTCGCCCGTCTCGCGTCGGTTGCGGGAATCGGGTGCAGTCGAATACCTGCACCGCTGGGAAGACCTGATCGGAAAACTCTGTCGCAGCGGGTTTGTGATCGAAGACTTGATCGAGCCGCTGCACGCTAAACCCGATGCCCCGATGAACAGCTTTGCTGACCGCGCCACACACATCGCACCGTACGTCCGAATCAAAGCACGACGCACCGGGTCAAGCGAAGCAAAGCGATTGATCCTGTAACGTCATCTTGTCTTCTAGCGTCATCGAATCGCGACATCGCCGACCTATTGCTGCGGGAATTAAATAACGCTGCTTGGAAAAACGGTAACCCGACGCGTGAGCGAGGGATTTCAGCCTTTC
>JBCBLJ010000286.1:0-9180 GCA_038520195.1 Planctomycetota bacterium | reverse complement strand
TTTCCGATTAAGGTCAACCAGCAGTGTGATGTCGTTCGTCAGGTGGTAGAAAGCGGTCGGCCGTTCGGCGCCGGGATTGAAGCCGGTAGCAAGGCCGAACTGATCGCCGCGATCGCGATGGGCACACCCGAGACCCCGATCATTTGCAATGGATTTAAGGACCGGGAATACGTTCGCTTGGCATTGACGGCGCGGCAAATGGGGCGTGAGATCCTTCCGGTAATTGAGAAAGCCAACGAACTGGAGCTGATCCTCAAAGAAGCCGAAGCGATGGCGGTTCGTCCTGAGTTTGGCGTCCGGGTCAAACTGGCGTCGCGGGGGTCGGGGCGGTGGCAGGCCAGCGGCGGTTATCGTTCGAAGTTTGGTCTGACGGTCGCGGAGATCCTGACGTTGTTGGAGCGGTTGATTGCGATCGGGAAAGAGGATTGCTTCAAGATGCTGCACTTTCACATCGGCAGCCAGATCGGGAGCATCCGTCACCTCAAGGCAGCCATTATCGAGGGAGCACGAATCTATGTTGAGCTCGCGCGACGCGGCGCAGGCTTAGACAAGTTAGACGTCGGCGGTGGTTTGGGTGTGGACTACGACGGGTCACGAACGGACACGCCGTCGAGCATGAACTACACATTGCAGGAGTATGCCAACGATGTTGTTTTTCATGTGATGTCGGTCTGCGACGAGGCCGGGGTGGGGCACCCGGAATTGATCTCAGAGAGTGGCCGTGCCATCGTCGCGAGCCATAGCGTGTTGGTGGTCGAGACGCTCGGCGTCTCCTCGCATGAGCCGGCGCTTCAAATCGATGGGGCTCAGGTCGCCGGATTTGAACCTTCGGTGCGAGAGCTTTGGGACACGTATCAGGAACTGACGCGGCGCAACCTTCGCGAGTCCTTTCACGACGCCCAGGCCGCCTTGGACCGAAGCGTTTATCTCTTCGGCAGCGGCTATTTGCCGTTGGATCAACGGGTCGTGGCGGAACGATTGTATTCCGCAATCTGCGATCGAGTCCGCGAGTTGGCGAGCGAATCGGGTGAGATGCCTGGGGAGTTCAAGAAGCTGGACCGTTTGTTTGCGGATACCTATTACGCAAACTTCTCGATTTTTCAGTCGCTGCCCGATGCTTGGGCGATTGAGCAGTTGTTCCCGATCGCTCCGATCGAGAGGCTCAATGAGCGACCGACTCGTCACGCGGTGATCGGCGACATCACGTGCGACAGTGACGGCGCGATCGGTAGCTTTTGCGGCGACGGCGAGGTTCGTAGTACGCTTCCGCTGCATGAAACGCGGCAGGGTGGACGTTATCGGATTGGCTTGTTCTTGGTCGGGGCGTACCAAGAGATTCTTGGCGACCTGCACAACTTGTTCGGCGACACGCACGCGGTCCATGTTGATCTCGTTGGCGACGAACCGGTGTTGTCGTCAATCGTCCGTGGAGACGATGTCTCGGAGGTGCTCGGTTACCTTCAATATGATCAAGCGATGCTGATGTCGCGTCTGAGCGACTCAATTGAAGCGGCGCGTTTGGCGGAACGGATGACGGAGAGCCAGGCGCAGTCGGCGGCGACGCGTTTTGCGCGGGCAATGGATCGCTATACGTATTTGCAACCTTCGGACGATGGGGAGTGAGTCGCAAGGTCCCTCTTGTCCTGAAGACGCGGATCGGTCACATTGTGGTTTCTGAAGCAAGGGGCTTCTTTGAGTTCGGCGTTGTGACTGAATGGATCGTTGCGTCGCCAACATCATGAACGCAGACCGTCCCGATTGGCTGAGTGAGCCGTTCGCGGTGCGGAATACCGCTCAGGCTGCGTTTCTTGGGAGTGAGCCATGTTGGTTTTAACCCGTCGTGAGAATGATCGCGTGGTGTTTCCGGATTTGGGGATCACCGTCGAGATTTCGAAGTTGAGTCGTTCAAGAGCCATGGTGGCAATCGATGCGCCCCGTGGCGTTCGTATCATGCGACATGAGCTATTGGAGGAGGGTCGCGAGTCGCGGGGGCACGTATCTTCGGCCTCGACGGATCCGGCAAGCGCCGATCCACCGAGTACGAAGCGTCCTCCGTCATCCGCCGCTGAACTCAGTCCGAAAGTGGAACAGCAGGTCGAGGAGGCGACGCGTCGATTGCAGGACGCGATGGAACTTTTGAAAGTGGGCAGTGCCGAAGACGCTTATGACGCGATCGCCGTTGCGCTGAGCGAGTTGGATGTCTTGTCGACATCTGCCAAACGCGAAAGCGTTGTTCAGTCGTCGGGGTCTCAAACCTGGTCGGTGTCGGGCACGGTCGCGGAATCGTCGGCGTCCTACTCGGTATCGGACGCGGGTTCAGATCGACCACTCACCGTCCGTCTCCTCGATGGCGAGTCGGAGAGGCCCGATGAATGGTTGCTCGAGCGATTGCGGGGCCTCGGATACGAGATCGGATACGCCTGACTCATTGCCTTTAAGTTTTTCGAAGCGGCGCAGTCCGGTCGATCTTTCGACCGCTCACGCTGAGATTTCTCAGTTTGAGCGGTATCAGTTTGAGCGGTATCGGTGTGAAGCTCAATGTAGCTCAACTTGTCCGCGATTCTTCCCGCGTGGAGGCTCATTTGACGGAGTGAAGCTCGCGCGTGCGGCCTCGACTTGAGCGACGATTCGGAGCGGGTTAGTATCAACTTTCCCCAATCTCCCGCCCTCCCGAATTTGGTGACATCGATGCGCGCCATCGACTCTTTTGGACTGCTTTGTCCTGTCGCGATTTGTCTTGTTGCGACGGTCGCGAGTGCCGACGCTCCAAACGTGGATGGTCTGGTCACTCCGGAGCAGGAACAGCGGATCGCCGCGCAGGACGCAATCATCTTGCTTCGGTCCGGTTTGGTGATTGACGACGCAAAGTTCGATTCCGTGATCCGGGATCGAAGGACGAACAATGTCAAGTTGATCGCCTACAAACAGGGGAAGCGAACGAGTCGCAAACCGATCGATCAAATCTATGGAATGCGGATCGGTGGCGACCTATACCGACCACGCTACCACCGTCCAACGCAGAGTCTGCTGTTGGTCAACGCCAGTGACGCTCAGCGACAAGCGCAAGCTCGGATCAATGATTCTTCGCGTGTTTTTCGATCGCCGCAGACCAAGGCGGAAATCGACGAAGCTGTCAAAGACAACAGCGACATCTTCAATCGAGCGCTCAAGCAGTTCCCGAACCGAGGGTTGCACGTCACCGAGGGCAATCAGGTCATCGTCTTATCGGATTTTCCAAAGCCCGTTGTCATGCAGTTGACGGCGCGCTTGGACAGGATGTGCGAAGCGATGAATGAGTTATTCGGGCTCCCGAAGGGGTCGAACTGTTGGCGGGGCAAAGCGCTCATCGTAACCGTTTCCAATCGGGAACTATTCGTCGACTTTGAACGCGACATCATGGAGAACCCGAACGCCGGTTTAGCGAGTGGTATTCATCACGCGAGTCCCAGGCGATTTCTGGCATCAAATTGGCGAAAGGCGCCTTCCCCCGACATGGCCCGAGGCATCGGGTGGGGGCTTTCGAGTGGTTATCTCTATCGCTACCGATCGAATTTTCCATTGCCGCCATGGTTGCACACGGGAACACACGCGTGGGTCACGGAGGTGATTTTCCCGGATCCCAAAAAGGTCGCCAATCAGCAGAAGGAAGTCCAGCAAAAGATGAAACGGACCGGCAGTTTGCTGGGCCTTTTGTCGGCGACCGAGTTGAGTAGCAAGAGGGTGGTGGATAGCAAAATGCTGGTTGCCTATTTGGTCGACGTCGACAAGCTTGCTTTCCGTCAGCTGTTGGAAGACTGCAAGTTGGGCGTGCAGTGGGAGGAAGCGTTGAAAAACAACTACGGACTGGACGCAAAACAGGTCGCCGCAGGGTTCGGGCGGTCGATCGGGGTGCCGAACTTGACGCCGTGATCTCAGTTGACTTGATGGCAGTCGATCTGTACGAGACGGTGCAACTTTCGCGTACTCGAGGCCGACATGTCACATCTCAAATCACAGCCGCCCTCCACCGTCGTCGCCGAGTGGGAAGCCGACGAGTTGGCGGAGCGATATCAGCAGGACTTTGAGCTCGACATCCGCCCGTATCTGACCGAGGACACGATTCGTTTACTTCGCGATGAGCGGCTCGGTGTCCTGCGATTCTCGGGTTGCCGACCGGGCGACGCCGCATTCTATGAAGCGGTCGCCCGCAAGAAGTACTACTACATGGATGACAAGTGGGAGTTTCAAGCGGCGCTCCGAGCCATCGGATCGTCGGACACACCGGAAGACTCCAGTATTTTGGAAGTCGGTTGTGGGGCCGGCGCCTTTCTCGATCAGTGTCTTGCATCCGGATTGAACGGATGCGAGGGACTGGAGATCAGTCCCACCGCCATCGAGAGTTGCCATTCGCGTGGGCTGCGGGTGAGTGACACTTCGCTCGAGAGTTTGGCGGTTCAGGGTCGGCGATTCGATGTGGTGTGCGCCTTTCAGGTCCTGGAACACGTTCCCGATCCAGAGCAGTTCTTGCGAGCCGCGTCGGCGGTACTCTCGGACGACGGTCAACTCATTCTCAGCACGCCAAACGCCGAGTCCTTTCTGCGCCGCTTCCGGTGGTGCTTGTTGGATTTGCCGCCGCACCACTTGAGCCGATGGGATGCAACGGCTTACCAGCGAACGGCCGAGGAACTTGGCTTATTCATTTCGGAGATTCGGTACGAGCCGTTGGCGAAGTACCATCGCAAGATGTACGCCGCGAGTTTCTGGGATCGCTATCCGCGCAAGACAGTGCGACGAGTCGCAACCAAAGTCGCGGCGAAAGTCGCATTCGGACTTCATCCACTCAAACGAACCATCCGCGGCCATTCGATCATGGTGCGCATGTCTCGAGCCAGTACCGTCCAGCAACCGTTGGTAAGCGCGGCTTGAATCCCGACGGGAGTTTTGCCCACGCATCGATCTGTGCCGACGAGCGGCTAAAGCCTGCACTCCAACGCGTGCAACAAAGGGCCTGTGATGGTGCCTGGCACCAATTGCATTCATTGCGCACGGTCTAGATGCCGACCGGCACCAATATCAGCATCCCCGGGAAGTGCAGGCAGGATCAACAGAGTGGACAGGATGTGGCTGCGGCGGCGCGGAAAGAGGCGGGGAATGAGGGGAGTGGGAAGCGCATGGGCGCGGAGGACGCCGAGAGGTGCCCAATGAGCAAACAGTGCCGTTCGCAAACTGAGTAGCTATTGCGTTTCTCGCCGATGGCTCACAAATGATGGCTGGCACATGGCTGGCACCAATTGCACCAATTGCAAATTGCAGGCACCCGTGTCGAAAGGTTAGACGCATCAATCCACCCCACTACCCACTGAAAGGATGATACTCGAAGCTTTCTACGGATTCCTTGATGATGTCGATGATGGTGACCGAATCGTCATTGGAGTCGACGCAGATGCGTAGTGTCTTGCCGTCATTTCCAACCAAACTGATATTGAATTGCTCCGGAGCAAATCGGTTTTCAAACCATTGATTCACTCTCGCTTCCTTGATGTCGGTAAATCCGAGTTGGCGATCGTCATCTCCGCTGCGGATAACCACGCCCTTTTCATAGGCGAAGATGACGGCGGGTTTTTCAAGCAGTGCCACGAGCGTGATCACCGCGAAGAGGAGAAGGAAGAACACACCAAAGCACATTGAAAAGGTGATGATCGCCGTTTCGTCACCCGGTTTTGGCGTCAGGAATGTGAATGGCGCAATAAAGCTAAGGACGGCCATCACGAGCGTTCCGATGGAGAAATACGGAGTGTCCTTCTGCTTCGCGGCCGGGCCGCATTGCGCGCTGAGCGCCCCGAGATTGGTTTCTGGAGCGACTTGAACGTTCGGATATTTGTCAGCCATGCGAGTCCTTGAAGAAATCGATTAGGAGTCATGAGTTCGACGTACTTAAAACAGTGTCCTCGTCTCCCGCGCTACAATCACCTGCGGCTAATCCGCGACGCGTCATGCATCCCGACGAGCCAGGGACAACGAGGGTGGCAGTGTAGCACGGCCGGGGGGTGGCTGCGGGTCGCCTCGGCATCTCAGGCCTGTGTGTCTGGCACAAATTGCATTCGTGGCTGGCAGCAATTGTCCTCGCTCAGGAATGTTCCGTGAGCGGCTAAAGCCTACACTCCAACGCCTGCAACAAAGGCCGGTGATAGTGCCTGGCACCGATTGGGTAGAAGTGGAGGGAATGAGCAACAGGAGGGAAAACGCAGAGGCGCGGAGGACGCAGAGAAGAGACAAGAACGCATGATGGAGCCCGGTACCATCATGAGGAGGTGGCGGTGGGAAAGAGGTGGCGCATGAGTAAGCGGTAGGAAGCGCAGAAGAGCGGAGGTCGCGGCGAAGGTAGTGGGTCAACAGATATTCGACGAGGGGCTCATGAGACCGGTAACTGCTCGGAGAAGCGGGGGCGAGTGCACTTGTGCGTTCCACGAGCGGCTAAAGCCTGCACTCCAACGCTGGAGCAACAAAGTCCCGTCTGTCGTTGCAGGGGCTCGGTTGCGTGGTCCTTCATTTAGTCGCTGTTGAGGAGCTCGTTGTACAGCTGGATGTAGTCGTCGGCTTCTCGGTGGGCCCGGAATTGGTTACCGGCCATCTCTTGGGCTCGTCGACCTTGAGCCTGCGTGGCTTCGACGTTCGTTGCCATTTCGATGAGAAGTGTGCAGAGGTCGGCGCACTCGACTCGTTTTGCGAGGCGCCCGGTCACGCCGTCGATGACGAGGTCGGGGACACCGGAGACGTCGAACCCGAGCATCGCGGCGCCGCCAGCCATGGCTTCCATGGCCGTGATCGGTAGGTTGTCTTCCAGTGACGGCACCACGAACACATCGCAGGCGCAGAAGAGTCGCATGAGTTCGTCGCGACGCTTGAGGAATCCGAACGAGCGAATCGGGATACTCGATTCGGGCAACTGCCCGCCGCCGAACACCAGACAAAGCAGTTCGCGACCCGGGTTGTTCTCCGCCAGATGCTTGATGGCCGGTAGCAGCAGATGGGCTCCTTTTCGAATCGCCGAAACATCGGCGGCGCCGAAGCAAAACACAAAGGTGTCGGGATCGATGTCGAGTTGCTGACGGGCTTCGTCGCGCGCGAGCACCGAGTCGAAACATTCATTGGCAAGGCCGTAGGGAATGCGACGAAACGATCGCGCGCTACCGAACAGAGGGCTTCTTTCGGCTTGCTCAATCAACCATCGACTCGGCGCGACGACGTGCAGGTTGGTGTGGCGGAGAGCGGCCGCTTTTTCTTCAAACGCGGACTTGCTGAAATCGTCGGGTTCGACTGGTTGGTGAAGTTGTGGACAGGCTCCACAGCCTTCGGTGAACCGAGTGCAACCCATGCTGAAGTGACAACCGCCGGTGAACGGGTTCATGTCGTGGAGCGTCCAGACGACGGGCAGTTCGGGCGGAACGCTTTTGAAAAAGCTCTGATAGTCGATGAGCTTCGACATCCAGTGCAAGTGCAGGACATCGTCTCCGCCGAGCTCGAGGTTTGTCGGCGGCCAGCGCGTGAGCGCGTCGCCTTTCGGGGAGGAGAAGATTTCGAAGGCACCGCGGCGGCTCTTCATGAGCCGTTTGAATCGATGTCGATGCAAACGGAAGCGAACACTCGCGGCAAGTCTCTTCCAGGCCGAGCCGGGCCAGCGTGCGGCTTTCAAATTGCCATCGAGATCGTCGTCGACTTCGCGTGCGAATCGTCGACAGTGGAAAAGCGTTGCGTCGACGTCTTGAGCCCGCAACGTCTTGGTCAGTTGCTTCGCCGCGTTGGCAGCACCACCTTGAACGAGACTGTTCATGAGATGGATCTTCATGTTTCGCTCGCGGAGGGGAAGGGTAGGAAGACGCGGCGGAAAGGCTGTCCCACTCCGATTCACAGTCGAACGGGGATGCCGGCGTCTCGCATCACTTGTTTGGTTTCGGCGATGGAGAACTGACCGAAGTGAAAGATACTGGCCGCCAGCGCGGCGCTGGCGTGGCCTTGTAGGATGGCGTCGGCCAAGTGTTTGGGGTGACCGGCACCACCGCTGGCGACAACGGGAATGGAAACGGCCTTGCTCACGGCGGACGTGATCGGGATGTCATAGCCGTCACGCGTGCCGTCGGCGTCCATGCTAGTGAGCACGATCTCGCCGGCACCCAGTGATTCGACTTCTTTGGCCCAAGAGACGGCTTCGAGACCGGTGGGTTTACGGCCTCCGTTGATGTGGACTTCCCAAAACTCTTGCCCGTCTTTTTGGACTCGTTTGGGATCAATGTTGACGACAATGCATTGGCTTCCGAATCGGTCGGCCGCCTGGCGGACGAAGTCGGGATTCGTGCAGGCGGCGGAGTTGATGGATACTTTGTCGCAGCCGGCATTCAGAAGGTCACGAACATCGTCAATGGTTCGAACTCCGCCGCCGACGGTCAGCGGCATGAACACGCACTCGGCGGTACGCCGCACGACGTCGAGGATGATGTCGCGTTCTTCGTGGCTGGCGGTGATATCGAGAAACACGAGCTCATCGGCACCCTCGGATTCGTAGCGACTCGCGACCTGGACCGGGTCTCCGGCGTCACGAAGGTTGACGAAGTTGGTGCCTTTGACAACGCGTCCCTCGTGAACGTCCAAACAAGGGATAATGCGGGCAGCTAACATCGCGAATTCAGTGGCGGTCCGGAACGTCGATCGGGGTGCGAAGAACGCACTTTATAGGCTAACGGGGCGTTGATCGGACACCCGTCGCCTTGACCACCGATGTCCGCGAGAATTTAATCTGGCTCTGAATTTCGTTGGCAGCCGGCAATGTTTATCGCCGATTCAGCACCCGACGGCTTTTCCACGCTTAGGCATCTCGCTCGTGTCCGACATCGTCTCTGTTCGAAACGCGTTGATCAGTGTTAGCGACAAGCTCGGTCTGGCCGATCTCGCCGCCGGTTTGCAGCGCGCCGGAGTGCGGATTTTTTCGACCGGTGGGACGCGACGCCACCTCGAGCAATCGGGCGTCGATGTCTTGGACGTTGCCGAATACACCGGCTTTCCAGAGATGATGGACGGCCGCGTGAAGACATCGACGCCCGATTGCTCGAGGTGGCGTCGCGTCCCACCGGTCGAAAAAATCCGCACTCCGGCGCGCTGCAAACCGGCGGCGAGATCGGCCAGACCGAGCTTGTCGCTAACACTGAT